>DATHXZ010000406.1:0-1871 GCA_035459405.1 Chthoniobacterales bacterium | reverse complement strand
TCCCACGCGCGGAGCTCAGCTTTCGATGCCGCGATGTTCTCGCGCGATCGCGCTTCGGCTGCTGCGTAGACGGTGCTGAAGTCAGCCCGCGGACATGGCCCGGGCTCGCCCGGCCGCAGCAGCGTCGAGCGTGCGCGCCGGCCGAGTTCCATGATATCGCGCGCCTGCGCGAGACGAAATAACGCGGTGCGATTTGCTTCGCTCAAGGCGCGGCCGAGCCGCGTCTGCTGTTGCCCAAATTCCTGCCAGAGCTCGTCGTCATCGCCGAGCAGCTCGAGCGGCGACGGCAAGCCGAGGTGATGTCCATGATTCGTCAGCAGCTTCATACAGAAGGCATGGATGGTGCCGAAGAACGCGCGGTTGAATGCCGCCTGCACCTCGAGGGGCAGATGCTCGTCGAGCATCTTCTGCCGCGCGCGCTGCTGCATCTCATCGGCGGCGCGATTCGTGAACGTCACGACCACGAGCTGCGGCAAAGTTTCCGCTGCGCCCGCCGAGCGCGCGATCTCCAGCACGCGATCGGTGATCGCGCGTGTCTTGCCCGAGCCGGCAGAGGCGACGACCGAGAAGTTGCGATCGAGCTCCTCGACGAACCGGCAGCGTTGCGCGTGGTCGTCAGGCCTCACCAGGATTCCCACTCCTCTTCCTCGCGAGCGAGCGCGGGATGTGTCTCTTCCCACTTTGCGTCGAGCAGGTCGGGATCGATCGCGACCGTGGCGAGCGGATACTGAGGCGCATAGCCGAATGCCGCACGCAGCGCGCCATACATGCCGAAGACGCCGGTCCGCTGCATGCGCGCGAGCTCCGCGAACACATCCTCGTGGGCAGCAATATCGGCGATCGACAACTGCGGCGGTTCAACGTCACGCACCGCTTGCGAAACAATACTGAGGAAAACGTCGGCCGCGCCGTGCTGCCGCATCGCGAGCGCATACAACCCGAGCTGCAGCGCTTCGCCTTTGACGAGCCGGTTGTGCAGTCGCGAGCTGCGTTTCTCCGCGTCCTCTCTCGCCGGCACGAGCGGCTTGTTTGAGCCGGTCTTGTAGTCAAGGATCCACAGCTCGCTCGCCGCAGGATCGGGTGCGGCTTCGTCGCGCGCGAGCAGCAGGTCGATGCGGCCGCGGAACGAAAGCGCTTCGTTCCCTCCGACGGCGACGCGTTCCTCAGCGTCGATGTTCCACTCCGTCGCCATCCAGCGCCAGTCCCGCACGGTCGCGATTTTTGAGCCGAGATTCCGTGCAACGCAGATGGCATTTTGCCAACCGGAGCTCCACCAGTCAGGCAGCGGTCTGTCGGCCGAAGCGCAGAGACGTTTCACTTCGGCGGCCTTCGCTTCGGCGGCCGCTCGGACCCGCCGCGCGAGCTCGGATGCGGTTGGAACGCGCACGAAAGTTCTTTCACCGTCTGCCCCGGCGACGCTCGCGAGCCATTGGTGGACCCATTGCCCGGTCGCGGCATGCCATGGGCTGCCGCTCTCATCCGCGGCTTCGACACCAAGAAACTTCTTCATCCAGATGATTGCCGGCGCCGAGACGAGCTTCTCGAGATCGCTCACGCTGAAGACCGGCACGCGAGCGGGTGGCGAACGGAAAGCGAAATCGTAATCGCCAGCCTTCGTGCCCGCATCGCGGCGAGCGTTGTAAGCAACGCGTGTCTGCTCGACCTCGACTGAAGGGAACTGCGCGGCTTTGGTGAGCGCGGGTGCGCTGCGCAGCCAATCAGCGGTCGCGCGTTGCAAGCCGCTCATGGCGGCCTGCGTCAGCGGTTTCCGGTGTGTCTGCTGGTAAATGCGGGTGAAAAGCTCGTTTGGATTCCAGAAACGCTCGGGCGCGTTCTCCTGCACGAGCGAGGCAGTGAGAGCGATCTCAGCC
>DATHXZ010000405.1:0-5265 GCA_035459405.1 Chthoniobacterales bacterium | reverse complement strand
TTGCGCTGCGGCGAGTCGCGCGATCGGGACGCGGAACGGACTGCAGCTCACGTAGTTCAGCCCAAGGTTATGGCAGAACTTGACGCTGTCGGGGTCGCCGCCGTGCTCGCCGCAGATGCCGAGCTTGATGTCCGGCCGGCTGCTGCGGCCTTTATCGACGGCGATCTGCATCAGTTGGCCAACGCCGGTTTGATCAAGCGTCGCGAAGGGGTTCTTCTTGAAGATCTCGTTCTCGACGTACGGCATGAGGAAGCTGCCCATGTCGTCACGGCTGATGCCGAGTGCCATTTGCGTCAGGTCGTTGGTGCCGAAGCTGAAGAACTCTGCGCTCTGCGCAATCTCATCGGCGGTCAATGCGCCGCGCGGCACTTCGATCATGGTGCCGACGAGGTAATCGAGCTTCACCTTCTTCTCGCTCATCACCTCGCGCGCGACGCGGTGCACGATCTCCGCCTGGAGATCGAACTCCTTCTTGAAACCGGCGAGCGGGATCATGATCTCGGGCTTCACTTTGATCTTCTGCTTCGCGACGTCCGCCGCTGCTTCGAAGACGGCGCGCGCCTGCATTTCGGTGATCTCGGGATAGGCGATGCCAAGCCGGCAGCCGCGATGCCCGAGCATCGGATTGAACTCATGCAGTTGCTCGACGCGCTGTTGGATAAACTCGACTTTGATGCCGAGCGTTCTCGCCAGATCCATCTGCTGCTCTTTCGTGTGCGGCAGGAATTCGTGGAGCGGCGGATCGAGGAAGCGGATGGTCGCGGGAAATCCGCGCAACGCTTTGAAGATGCCGGTGAAATCTTCGCGCTGGTAGGGCAGCAGCTTCGCGAGTGCTTTCTTCCGATCCTCGAGATTGTCGGCCAGGATCATCTCGCGCATCGAGTCGATGCGGTTTCCCTCGAAGAACATGTGCTCGGTGCGGGTAAGACCGATGCCGACCGCGCCAAACGCGAGCGCGTTTTCGGTTTGCTCGGGATTGTCGGCGTTGCAGCGCACGTCGAGCCGCGCGACTTGCGAGCACCACTTCATGAGCTGGTTGAAGGCCGTGAACTTCTCCGTTTTCTGCGCCGCCTTATCACCATGCAAAGTGCCGGTGATGATCTCGCTCGGCGCGGTCGCTAATTGCCCGGCGTAAACGGTTCCCGCCGTTCCATCGATCGAGAGGAAGTCGCCTTCCTTGAAGGTCTGGCCGGCCACCGTGACGGTCTTCTTCGCGTAGTCGATCTGCAAGGCCGATGCGCCGCAGATACAGACCTTGCCCATCTGGCGTGCGACAAGCGCCGCGTGTGATGAGACGCCGCCTTTAGCGGTGAGAATGCCCTCCGCCGCGATCATGCCGCGAAGGTCTTCGGGGCTCGTTTCGTTGCGGACGAGCAAAACCTTTTCGCCCTTCTCCGCGGCAGCGGCGGCGCGGTCGGCGTTGAGGTAGATCTTTCCGGATGCAGCGCCCGGGCCCGCGGGCAGACCCGTCGCGATCGCCGTCGCTTTCTTCACCTCGGCGGCATCGAAGATCGGCGCGAGAAGTTGATCGAGCTGATCGGCGGGATTGCGCATCACGGCCGTTTTCCAGTCGATGAGCTTCTCCTTGTACATGTCCATGGAGAACTTCAGCGCGGCAGCGGCGGTGCGTTTGCCGTTGCGCGTTTGGAGCATGAACAGTTTGCGATCCTGGATCGTGAACTCGACGTCCTGCACGTCTTTGAAGTGTTTCTCGAGGCGCTCGCGCACTTTGAGCAGCTCGGCGTACGCTTCCGGCATCAGCTTCTTCAGCTCGAGCACCGGCTGCGGCGTGCGCACACCGGCGACAACGTCTTCGCCCTGCGCATTGATGAGGAACTCGCCGTAGAATTCGTTCACGCCGTTCGCGGGGTTGCGCGTGAATGCGACGCCTGAGCCCGAGTTCTCACCGGTGTTGCCGTAGACCATCGCCTGCACGTTCACGGCGGTGCCCCATTCCTGCGGGATGTTGTACTTCCGGCGATAGACGATCGCGCGGTCGTTCATCCATGAGCCGAATACCGCGCCGGCGGCGCCACGCAACTGATCCCACGGATCGTTCGGGAAGCTCTTACCCGTGCGCTCCTTCACAAGCTTCTTGAAGCGTGCGACGAGCTCCTTGTAGTCGTCGACCGTGAGGTGCGCGTCGTCCACGTCGTCCTCGTGCACCTCGTGCTTGTACTCGTGGATGGCCGACTCGAATGGATCGTGATCTTCGCCTTCGCGCTTCTGCACGCCCATCACGACATCGCCATACATTTGAATGAAGCGCCGGTAGCAATCCCACGCGAAACGCGGGTTGCTCGTTGCCTTCTCTAGCGCGAGCACGGTCTGGTCATTGAGGCCGAGATTCAGGATCGTGTCCATCATCCCCGGCATCGAATCACGCGCGCCGGACCGCACCGCCACAAGTAGCGGCATGTTGGTGGTGTCACCGAACTTCGTGCCCATGATCCGCTCCATGTTCGCGAGGCCTTTCTCCATCTCGGCCTGCAGGGTGGGCGGATACTGCTTCTTGTGCGCGTAGTAGTAGGTGCAGACTTCGGTGGTGATGGTGAATCCCGGGGGCACCGGCAATCCGATGCGCGTCATCTCGGCCAGGTTCGCGCCTTTGCCGCCGAGCAACGCCTTCATCGAGCCATCGCCATCCGCTTTGTTGTTGCCCCACGTGTAGACGTACTTCGGCGCCTTGCTTGAACGCGTGGGCTTGCTGCCGTTCGAGGTCGAACTAGCACTCGTGCGTCGGGTGACAGTCGCTTTCCGAGAAGTCGTTTTTGCAGGCATAAAAGCTAAGGTCAGCCGAATGGCCGAGGAACGGACAAAGGCTAATCGGCGGCTGGCCGAAGTGTCAACGCGGGTGCCCGCGTTGCGCGCTACAAAATAGCCTCTGCGCCTCGCCTACACGGAAGCGTGAGCGGCAGCGGGTGCGAGCACCTGCCCAATCGCGGCAGTGAACTCATCCACGCCCGTGCTCGGGACGATGATGGTGTTCCGCCGGCCGTGCGCTTCCTCGGTGATGCGCAGAAACTTGCCGCGATCGTTCTCGCGCAGCTCGACGTGGAAGTGCTTGCGCTCGATCTGGAGCTGTTTCGCCTCGATGATGTTATCCATTTGGGGGTGGAATTCGATGAGCGTATCGGATCGCCACCGTCGAGTGGAAGATAAATTTTCATCGAACTAAACCCGCAAACTGCTTAGCTGGAGGGCGTTCTGTAGCGAGGAAGCGCGAGATCGGCCGGACGTCCTCGCTCGGCCGTTGCGCTGGCGTGACTCCCTGTGGAGAGCGTCTCGTGCGAAAGCGGCGGAATACCGCCGCACTCCATGACGCTACCGCGAGCGCGTGCGTCTTGGAGTGCGCCAGTGCTCTGGCGCTTTTTTACGAGCGATCGCAGGATCCAGCGGTCTGTGGCGGAGGAGAGCGCAATCAGCCATCTTTCCGTGCCATCCGCTTTCGGTCCGGACGATTGCGGCTGCGACGTTCGGGTTTCAGCGACTCGTCACCCGCGATCGCGAAGTCGACCTGTCGTTTGAACACATCCACTCGCGCGACATACACGCGCAGCTCGTCGCCCACGGAAAAGCGGCGCCGCGATTGCCGGCCGATCAACCGACGTTGCGATGCATTGAAGATGTAGAAGTCATCGGTCAGTGATGAGATGTGGACGAGGCCGGTGAGAAGCACGTCCGGCAGCTCGACCAGCAACCCGAAGTTCTTCACGTCGACGACAGACGCGCGGAAGATCTGCGGGTCCTGCGCGTCGAGTTGGCGCTGGAAGAATTCGAGCTTCTTCATCTTCACCGATTCGATCTCGGCTTCGGCGGCCACTCGCTCCGTCGTCGAGATGTGTTCGGCGACGGAGGTGAGCTGACCCACTTCAATGCGATTGCGGCGCGGTTGGTCGCGTTCCGCCAGCGCGCGATGCACGACTAGATCCGCATAACGGCGAATCGGGCTCGTAAAGTGCGTGTAATTGTTCTTCGCCAGACCGTAATGCCCGAGTGGCTGCGTCGCATATCGCGCGCGCTTGAGACTCTTCAGCAGCGCGATCTTGAGCGCCTGCTCTTCGGGTTTGCCGCGCAACGAGGCGAGCAGCCGCTGAAGCTCGGCGCGTTCAGTGAGATCGCCCGCCGTGTATTCGTAGCTGCGCACGAGTTCGCGATATTCCGCGAGCTTCTCGGGATCCGGCTTTTCGTGGACGCGGTAAACGGAAGGGATCAGGCGGTTCTTCAGCTCGCGCGCGACGGCTTCGTTCGCTGCGAGCATGAACTCCTCGATGAGCTGATGCGATTCGTCGTTCTCGATTCGCTCCAACGCGATTGGTTTGCCTTCGTCGTCCAGCCGCACCTTCACCTCGGGAAAATCGAGGTCGAGCGACCCCTGCTCGAAGCGTTTGCGGCGGAGCAAAGACGCTAGCTCCCAGGCGACATGCAGGCGCTCGGAAAGCTCATCGCTCACGGGCTTCTGCAGAATCGCGTATGCCTGCCGATAAGTGAGTCGCTTCGCGCTGCGTATGACTGTTCTCGCAAAGCGGTAGTTACGCACCCGGCCGTCTTTGTTGAATTGAATGAAAGCCGAATGCGTCAGCCGCTCGACCTCCGGCTTTAGGCTGCAGACGCCGTTGCTCAATCGCTCGGGAAGCATGGGAATCACGCGGTCCGGCAGGTAAACACTGTTGCCGCGCTTCACAGCCTCCCTGTCGAGCTCACTACCAGGCACAACGTAGGCCGCGACATCCGCGATGTGCACGCCGAGCCGCCAACCACCGCCGTCGAGGTGTTCGACGTTGATCGCGTCATCGAAGTCGCGTGCGTCGTCGGGATCGATCGTAAAGATGAACTGCTCGCGCAGGTCCTCGCGCCCTTCCCACATCGCCGGGGCGACGACTTCGGGAATCTGCTCGGCTTCGGCAACGACGCGCCGCGGAAACTCAGTCGGGAGATGATACTTGCGGATGATCGAGAGCATGTCGACGCCCGGCGCCGTGCTCGGGCCCAGCACCTCGACGATCTCGCCCTCCGGATTAACGTGCCGTGATTCCCAGGTTTCCAGCCTAACGACTACTTTATCGCCCGGCTTCGCTGTACCCGGGGACGCTGTCCCCGGGCGCTCTTTGACGTGGCGAGCTGTTCCGTCGCCGGCGATGGCATTCCCGGCTACAGGGCGCACCTCGACGTAGATGTTGTGCACCATGCGTGGATCGTCGGGCACGACGTAGAAGAAATGCCGCGATTGCTGGAGCGTGCCGACGATCGTGTCATGCGCCCGCT
>DATHXZ010000404.1:0-7169 GCA_035459405.1 Chthoniobacterales bacterium | reverse complement strand
TGCGGACGATCTTCGACACCCGGGCTACTTCCGGGTTCGACGCTTCGGCGTAAGCGCCACCGAGACTGACAAAGCCATCACGTTTCTTGCGGAACTCGGCGGCCGCGATCGGCTCGTTAAACTCCTTCGCGATGGCCGCGGAAATGGTGCTGCCGCCGATCGGCACGCTGCGCGAGAAGACCTTTCCCGGCTCGATGAAAAGGACGTTGGTCGTGCGCGCTCCGATGTCGACCAACACCGAACAGTCGGTCAGCTCGCTGTAGCTGTAACGAAATGCGTTGTAGAGCGCCATTGTCGCGACGTCGACGATCGACGTCTGCAAGCCGGCCGCTTCAACAGCTGCGTTGATGCCATCGAGCAGGTCGGATTTGGTGGCAACGAGGACGACCTGGATCTGCTCATCCGTGCCTGCCCCGACGAGCTGATAATCCCAAACCACTTCCTCGATGGGGAACGGGACGTTCTGCTGCGCTTCGAACTGGATGATCCGCTCGATCTTCTCCTCTTCGACCGACGGAAGTTTGACGAACCGCGCGAAGACCGACTGCGCTGCGATGCAGTAATTCACCGGTCCGGCTTTGATCTGCACCTGTCGCATCATCTCGCTGAGCGCGGCGGTGATCTGCGCTGCTCGCGTGCTCTCGTTAGGCGAGTCGCCGCCGATCTCTCGCAAACGGTAGCCGGCGAGCACGACTCCGCCGTTCGCCTGCGTACGGAATTCCGCCAGGCTGACGGTGTGCGAACCGAGATTGAGGCTAACGATGCGCGGCGAAGCGGCCATCAGCGGCGATCAGCGCGCCTGCGACTTGATCTGCTCGTAGCGATCCCAGTAAAGCGGCGCGAACGGTGTCTCGTTCTTGTTCAAGACCAACCCGGCGATCTGGGGCATCGTCGTATACCAGTTCGGCTGGGCGCGCTCGAGGCTCAGCTCATGTTTTACCGCACCTTGCTGGACGATCTGCACCGCGATGTTCTGCAATGAGTTCGGCGCCATCGGGCGGTTGCCCATCACGCGCGCGAGCGTTTTCGGGGAGACATACATCACGGAGCGGATGTCGCGACCACCGGCGATGTTCGTATGTGTGACTTCTCCGGTGAGCAACCTGCCATTCACCAGGATGTAGTACTTGAACGTGAGCTCGTCGCTAAATTCCGGCACGGCCGAGAAGTCCACCTCCACCTCCAGCCAACGGTCGCGCTGGTTTGACTGATACTGCTGCGCGCCGGTGTAGGTGAATTGCGGCGCCGTGATCAGGTTCCGCGAAATCTTCGTGACCTGGAACTCGCCACCGGGGCGCGCCTGCGCAAAACACGATGGTGAGAATGCCGCGATGCATGCCGCAATCGCGAGCAGCTGCGTCGTGTACATACGCTTACGCGACCTGCATCCGCTCGCCGAGTTCACCACGGTGCAGGCAACCGCGGAAATACTCGATCGTGTTCGTGATCCCTTCTTCGAACTGCACACGCGGCTCCCAACCGAGCACGCGTTTCGCGAGCGAGATGTCGGGCTGTCGAACCTTCGGATCGTCGACCGGCAGTGGCTTGTGCTCGATCTTCGCACTCGTGCCGGTGATCCGGATGATCTCCTCCGCGAACTGCATGATCGTCATCTCACGCGGATTTCCGATGTTTACCGGCTCGTGATAACCGCTCATCGCCAGCCGGAAAATCCCATCGATTAAATCCGAGACGTAGCAGAACGAGCGAGTTTGGGAGCCATCGCCGAACATCGTCAGCGGGGTATCGCTGAGCGCCTGTCCGATGAAGGCCGGCACCACCCGCCCGTCGCGCAATCGCATCCGCGGACCGTAGGTGTTGAAGATGCGGACGATCTTGGTGTCCATGCCGTGATAGCGGTGATAGGCCATCGTCATGGCCTCGGCGAAACGCTTTGCCTCATCGTACACGCCGCGCGGGCCGATCGGGTTCACGTTGCCCCAGTAATCTTCCGTCTGCGGATGGACGAGCGGATCGCCGTAGCACTCTGAGGTCGAGGCGAGCAGGAACGTTGCACCCTTTGCCTTCGCGAGGCCAAGCGCGTTGTGTGTGCCGAGCGCGTTGACCTTCAGAGTCGGGATCGGCAGCTCGAGGTAATCAATGGGGCTGGCCGGTGAAGCGAAGTGAAAGAGGTAGTCGAGTTTCTCCTCCGGCAGGAAAATGAAATCGGACACATTGTGTCGGACGAAGCGGTAATCTTCGTTCCCCGCAAGGTGCTCGATGTTCGCCAGATTCCCGGTGATCAGATTATCGATCGCGATCACCTTGTGCCCCTCGGCGAGGAGCCGATCCGTCAGGTGCGAACCGAGAAATCCTGCGCCACCGGTGACGACCGAGATCGGTTTGGAGCTGGCTGCCATGCGCGCGTGTATTTACCGGCGCAGCACGCTCATTGCGAGAAGTTTTGGAGCCTGTGTGACCCTGCGCCGGGGCAATCGGCTTCGGCGGACTCTCAGCGCGACATCGAAAACGTCACCGGCATGTCGACCTCGCGCCGCTTACCGGGAAATGCCTTCCACCGGTACAATCCTCCAGCCGCGGCGAGATCGAGTTCCTTATTGCCGGTGCTCTTCATCACTCCCACCGCGCTGACGCGCCCATCTGGCTCGATGTACATGCGGAAGATTCCCGAGCCGGTCACCCGCGCGCGGCGCGCGTCATACGGATAAAGCGGGAGCGCCTTCGTCGGGAACAAAGCCCAGAGTTCCTTCGGCGTGACGACTTTTGTGTCGGCACACCATCCCGATTGCGGAACGACTGCCAACACAACCATAACCATGGCGACGGCCGTCCTCGGGGCGGTCGTCACAAACGTCTTCATCGGCGTCGTTCCTTCTGCCGGTAGGGCGCTCGCTGCTGAAAGAGGCGCAAGCGTTCATGCATTCTCATGCGATCGGGCCAGGGCGCGATCTTGATCGCTTGTTGTTGCCGTTCGACGGCCCGCTCGAAGTCGCCAGCCTCGGCGTGCGCGGCGGCGAGCGTGTCGACGATGTCCGGGTCTTTCCAGTTCGTCAGCTCGCATGCGCGCGTTGCTTGCTGCACTGCAACTTTGCCGTCGCGCGCCGCGGGATCGCGCGAGGTCGCGCGAAGCCAGGCGGCCATGTTGAGCGTCCACGTTTCCGTCGGACGCAGCCCGAGCGCTCGATCGAAGTCGGCGATAGCAGCTGAATGATCCTCCGCGTCCATCTTTGCCGTTCCGCGCGCATTGTAGAGCATCGCCGAGTTCACCGGGTCCGGCCGCATCTCGAGCGCCTGCGAGTAGAGCGAGATCGCCTGCGCGTATTTCTTCGCATGATATTGATTTCGCGCCTCCTGCACGAGCTCGCCGAAACGTGTGTCGATTCCAACCCGGCGCGCACCTCGCGCGGCCGCTGGTGTTGCCGATGCACCATCATGCACCGCCGACGCGAGTATCAGCGCGACGGCGGCGGAAAGCGGCCAGCGTGCGCTGCGATCCTCTGAATTTGTTAGCCGCGAGGACACTCAGCGTGGGCTAGCAGATGCGCCCGCCTGTGCACAGCCATTTTTCCGCACGATACCAAAGACTCGCGATTCGATGTTGGACGTTCGGCGTTCGGCGTTCCACGTTCCCGCCGACCATCGTCATGCGCATCCTATCCGGCATTCAACCCAGCGGCGTCCTGCACATCGGCAACTACTTCGGCATGATGCGGCCGGCGATTGCGCTTCAGGCAGAGGGCGAAGCGTTCTATTTCATCGCCGATTACCACGCGCTGACCAGCCTGCAAAACGCTGAAGCGCTGCGTGAGAACAGCCGACGCGTGGCCCTCGATTTCCTCGCCTGCGGACTCGACCCGCAGCGCGCCGCATTCTTCCGCCAGTCCGACGTGCCGCAGGTGGCCGAGCTCGCGTGGATCCTTGCCACAGTGACGCCGATGGGGCTGCTGGAGCGTTGCCATTCATACAAAGACAAGACCGCGCGCGGGGTGCAGGCGTCCGCTGGCCTGTTCACGTATCCGGTCTTAATGGCGGCGGACATCCTCATCTACGACAGCGATGTCGTGCCGGTGGGCAAAGACCAGAAGCAGCACCTCGAGGTGACGCGGGACGTCGCGGTAAAGATCAATGAAATATTCGGCGAAGTGTTCAAGCTGCCCGAGCCGCGCATACAGACCTCGACGGAAACGGTGCCGGGGCTCGACGGCCAGAAGATGAGCAAGAGCTACGGGAATACGATCGAAATCTTCGGTGACGAAAAGGAGACGCGGAAACGCATCATGAGCATCGTGACGGACTCGACTGCGGTCGAGGCGCCAAAGAATCCCGACGCGTCATCGATTTTCCAACTGTACTCGCTCGTGGCCGACGCGGGTCAGGCAGAGGCGATGCGGCAAGCTTTTCTGCGCGGCGGCAGCGGATACGGAGAATTCAAGAAGCATCTCTTCGGGGCGCTCTGGGAATACTTCGCGCCGATGCGGGCGCGTCGCGCCGAGATCCTGGGCAGTCCTGATTACATCGACAATGTGCTCTCCGATGGAGCCGAGCGAGCGAACCAGATCGCCGATGCGGTGATGTGCCGCGTGCGTGGTGCCGTCGGCTTATAGCTAGACAAACTCGCGCGGCGCGAAATCCGGCAGCCGGCGCGTGTTCACATACAAGCCATCAGACATCGAGGCGCGGCCATTCAAGCGTAGCGGCTTCGATGCGTCGACGAGCGCAAACCCGTGTTCGCGCGTCAGCAGTTCGTGAATTTCTCCGAACCAGGAGCCGCCCTCGTACTGCTGCATGTAGTTCAACTCGATGAGCAAGAAGTTGGTCCGCGCGAGAGATTGCGTCGCGCCGGCGATCACCGCCTGTTCGAACCCCTGCACGTCGATCTTGAGGAGCGAGATTTCACCGACGTGCGAGAGCAAGGTGTCGAGCCTTTTGATTGGCACCTCAATCTGCGACTCGACCGTCCAGTTGCTGCCGATCAGCTCGCGCATCTCGTCGCGGGGCGGTAGCACCGACGCGCCTGTCGTGTCACGCGTCACCTGAAACTTCGTCGTGCCGTCCACGTCGCCGATCGCAACCGCGTGCAGCTCGATAGCTGACCGGTTGCCGAATCGCTGCTGCAATTTGCGGAACGCTGCCGGCTGCGGCTCAACGATGATCAGCTTCTCCGGTGTAACCAGATCGAGCAGCATCGTCGACCACTGGCCGACGTTCGCGCCAACGTCGACGACAGTACGCAGATTACGCCAGTGCCCAGCCGGCAACAGATCAAGGCCGGACGCTTCGGCTTCATGCACCAGCCACTCGCTGCGCCACCAACTGCGCACCGGGATACGGCCACCGAGCGCCCGAAGCCGCCGGCAGTTCTTCGAAATCTCCACCACGCCGTGCGGCAGCAGATACTTGAGAGCCTGGCGCAGTGTTCTCATTTCGCGGAAACGTTGCCGCCGCGCGGGCGCTGACCGTTAAGAAGAAGCTCGCGCGTGAGCGGGCGTACGATGCTCGATACCGCCTTTGAGATCAGCAAAGATTAGTCGACCCGCTGCAGTTTGGAGCGCGCTGGAGACGACGACCGTTGCGGTGCTGCCGAGGTGAGGCCGCCCGTGGTTCACGACGATCATTGTCCCGTCCGAGAGATAGCCAACGGCCTGGTGCGCGTCGCGGCCCTCTTTCACGAGGTTCAACTCCAGCTCCTCGCCTACCACGACCACAGGTCGAAGCGCTCGCGCCAGGTCGGTGAGATTCAACACCGGCACCTGTTGCAACCGTCCCACCTGAGCGAGCGCGGCATCGTTAGTTAAAAGTCGCGCCTGCAGGACTTTCGCGGTGCGCACCAGGCGTGCATCTGTCTCGAGGTCGGCATCGCCCGTCGTCTCGTGGATCGTGAGCTCGATCTCACGCGAGCGCTGCAGTTGGTTCAGGATGTCGAGCCCGCGGCGGCCACGCTCGCGCTTGATCGGGTCGCGGGAGTCAGCCAACGTCTGCAGTTCCGCGAGAACGCAACGGGGCACAATCAACGAGCGACTTAGAAAGCCGGTCGCGCAGAGGTCGGCGATGCGGCCGTCGATGATCACGCTCGTGTCGACCACGAGCGGTTCGTGCTGCGTCGTCTCACGCGCGAACCGCACGTATGGGATGATGAGTGAGAACTCGTCCCGGTTGCTGCGCATGGCGAGCATCATGCCGAGATACCCAAACGCGCAGTAGACGATCAGCCGCGCCGCCCACTGAGTTGTCTCCGGCTGGAAGCGCAGAACCTGCGAAGCCACTAGCAGGTTCGCGAAAAACAGCCCGAGCAGCAGGCCGAACGTCGCAGACGAAAACGCGCGCAGCGACAAGCCTTTCAGTAGTCGATCGGCCAGCACGACGACCAACCCGAATACAACTCCGACGGCAACGCCGATAAAGGTATTCTGGTGCATCTCCGCACCGGCAATCCCGCCGATCGTCGCGCAAAACGTGACGAACAGGACGCGGAGCAGGTTTACGGTTAGCGCCGGCGTCATCAGCGTGCTCCGCTTCTGCGACCGCCGGTTTCGCGCTCGCGCTGTTGCGCGGCACGTTGTTCAGCCTTCCCGGCACTGTCGCGGTAAAAGAGGACGCCGTGATCACGCAGATTACTGACGAGCGCCTGCATATCGCGTGCGAGCTCCTGGTTAGTCAGCAATGTCGGGAGCAGCCCGCTGCCATTCGTCGCCTGCCGCACGACGTCGCTCGTCGCCTGGATTGTCTTTCGCGCATCCGCAATCACGACCTGAAGGTCGTCGGCCACCTGCCTCGTCGCCGCCATCGTTCCATCTGCCTTCTCGATCACGGCGTCGATCTTCTTGGATGATTCCGCGAGCGATCCGATCGTCTGGTTCAGCCGATCGATGCTGGACTTCAGATTATCCATGTTTGTCTGCGAGAGTGCCTGCTCGTTCAAACGCGTGACGGTGCCGCTGATGTTCTGAACGGCCGCGCGCAAGTCGCTGACGAGCAGGCCGCCTTCACGCGTCAGGTCGCCCATGCCGGTTTCACGCGTGCCGGCGAGCTCGGCGCCGGGTCGCAGGAAGGTCTCGGATTTGCCGGGCGGCATCGTCACGTTAACCAACCGGTCGCCGAGCAGCCCAGAACCACCGATGCTGAACTTGCTGCCGGTCGGGATCTTCACGTGGTCGAAGATGCGCAACGGGACGAGCACGCCGTCACCGCCCGGCACGAGTTTCGGCCCG
>DATHXZ010000403.1:0-4633 GCA_035459405.1 Chthoniobacterales bacterium | reverse complement strand
AACGCGGCGAATTCCGGATCGCGCTCTCCGGCGGCAACACGCCCCGCCCGGTTTACCGCGAGCTCGCGTCCAGCGCGCAGGATCTCTCGTGGGAGCGCACGTTTATCACCTTCGGCGACGAACGCTGCGTCTCGCCGGACGACGAGAAAAGCAACTTCCAAATGGCCCAGGAATCGCTGTTTACACCGGCGGCGGTTCCGGACCGGTCGATCGCGCGGCTGCGAGGCGAGATCGACCCGCACGTCGCCGCCGAGGAATACGAGGTTCAACTGGACGTTTTGGCAGTGCAAAAAGGCGAGATGATTTACCGGCACGACTTGATTCTGCTCGGAATGGGAGACGATGGGCATACCGCGTCGTTGTTCCCGGCTACGGATGCGCTCGAGGAGAAGGTGCGCAAGGTCGTGGCGAATTTCGTGCCGAAGCTCGACAGCTGGCGCCTGACCTTCACGTTCCCGCTCATCCAGCAGGCCCGCCGTGTGCTGTTCCTCATGGATGGAACGAAACACGCCGAGCTCATCGACGCTGTGTTGAACGGCGATACTCGCTACCCCGCGGCGCGCGTTGCCGAAGGCGCAGCTGAGGTGACCTGGATCATCGGCCAGCCGGCCTGAATCGCGCGCAACCTTTCTCACTTACATGAAACGCAACACCATCATCGTCACCGGTTCCGCGGGCCTGATAGGCTCCGAGACTGTTAAGCATTTTGCAGCCGAAGGCCGGCAGATCGTCGGCGTCGATAACGATATGCGGAGCCGGTTCTTCGGCGCCGAGGCATCGACGCGGAGCACGCGCGATCAGCTCATGCAGACGATCGCCGACTATGAGCACCACGACATCGACATTCGCGACGCCGGGGCCGTCCGTGACGTGTTCAGGAAGCACGCGCGCAACATCGCCGCCGTTGTGCATACCGCCGCGCAGCCGTCGCACGACTGGGCGGCACGCGACCCACAGATGGACTTCGGCGTGAACGCAAACGGCACGCTGAACCTGCTCGAAGCGGCGCGCGAGTTCTGCCTCGATGCGCCGTTTGTCTTCACCTCGACGAACAAGGTATACGGCGACACGCCGAATCGCCTCCCGCTGATGGAGCTTCCGTTGCGCTGGGAGATCGAGCCGGGCCACGAGTACGAGCCTGGCATTTCCGAGACGATGAGCATCGACCACACGAAGCACTCGCTCTTCGGCGCATCGAAAGTCGCGGCCGATATCCTCGTGCAGGAATACGGGCGCTACTTTGGAATGCCGACCGCCTGTTTCCGCGGCGGCTGCCTTACCGGACCGGCTCACGCAGGCACCGAGCTGCACGGATTCCTTTCGTATCTGATGAAGTGCACGGTTACCGGCCGCCCGTATCGCGTCTTCGGCTACAGCGGCAAGCAGGTGCGCGACAACATCCACAGCTTCGATCTAGTCGAGGCGTTCGCGGCGTTCATCGATGCGCCGCGCGTTGCGGAGGTCTACAACCTCGGCGGCAGCCGCCACAGCAATTGCTCGATGCTCGAAGCGATCAAGCTTTGCGAAGAAATCAGCGGCCGTCAGCTAACGTGGACCTACGAAGAGAACAACCGGATCGGCGATCACATCTGGTGGATCAGCGATGTGCGGCACTTCCAGGAGCATTATCCGAACTGGAAATTCCGCTACGGCCTGCGCGAGATCCTCGAGGAAATTCACGAGGCAGTGGTCGGTAGCGCCGTCGCTGCCTAGCTCGCGCGAGGCCGCGGCTAGTACTCTTCGCCTTCGTCGTTCGTCGGCGGCCGCACGCGATCCTGGATCGCGTAGACGTGCACCATCACGGCGAGCCAGTAGACCGGCAGCAGCGCGACACCGAATCCGGCCGTGCCGGTCGCGATGAGCAGCGCCAACCCGACCGCCATGGGCGTTCCGGCGAAGATGAGCAACATCCCCATGAATTTATGGCCCTTGTAGATGTGGCCGAGGCCGGGCAGCACGCTCAACAACACCGCAATCGCGTCGCTCGCCTTCCCCTCGACGCTTTCGAGCCGGCCCTGCGTCGGATCGGTTGCCGCGATTTCCAGTTGCTCAGGATCGTCCGTGTAAACGAGAGGGGCGCCGCCGGTCGTTTCTGAAGCTGCCATTCGGGCAACGTCACAAGCCGCTGGGACTTCGTCAAGAACACTCCTCGGCACGCAGCCGGCGAACGTGCATGATCCGAAGGCATGTGGCTGCAGACCGACCGCTGTGTTCTTCGCTCGTGGCGAATGGAAGACGCCGAGGGTCTGGCCGCCGGGATCAACAACGGCAATGTCGGGCTGCGTCTGCGAGACTGGATTCCGCATCCCTACACGGTTGATGACGCAAACGCCTATCTTCAGCGCGTCACCACGCCGCAGTCCGAGCACGCAGTCTGCATCGAAGTCGATGGCAAAGTGAGTGGCGGAATGAGCATCCGCGTCGGCTCCGACGTCCACCGCCGCACGGCTGAGCTCGGCTACTGGCTCGCGGAACCGCTCTGGGGCCGCGGTATCATGACTGCTGCAGTCCGCGCATTCGTGTCCACTTGTTTCGCCGAATTCGAGCTCGACCGCATCTTCGCCACGACGGCGTCGAACAATCCAGCGTCGGCCCACGTGCTTACGAAGGCTGGCTTCACGTTCGAAGGCCGGCTGCGCAAGAACGTCATCAAGGACGGCGAGGTCCTCGACGCCCTCATGTTCGCGTGGGTGCGGGACGATGCTTCGCCGCCAAACGCGGGACAGTCGACAAAACGCCGCCGTGGAAATGGCGAAAGCGCGCGACCGCCGCTCTTCAGGCATACTTCGAGAAGCGCTCGTAGCCGCGCACGATGCTGACGCTCCTGCTGGCGCTGGCAGGTATCGCCGGGTTTTTGGTGTCGTATTGCTTGTTGCGCGCTGGCGTCGACCACATGTGGATGCGTTACCCCGTCGCGGTGCTTGCCGGATACGCTGTGTTGCTGGGACTGGTTCGCGGCTGGGTCGAGCTCGAGAAGCGGCGCTTCGATCCGGACGACCCCGCAATTCGCAACGCGGTCGCAGAGCCAACGCTCCATGACTGGCCAAGACGTCGCTGGTGGGATTGGCTGGATTTTCCCGGCATCGATATCGTCGATGTCGACGAGGGATGCATCCCTATCCTGCTACTCGGGTTCGTTATCGTGGTGATTGTCGCCGCGTTGACCGCAATCGCCGGTGCACCCGCATTGATCGCCGAAGTCTTTCTCGATGCATTCCTCGTCGCCGTGCTCTACCGACAGCTCCGGATGGCGCACGAAGAACATTGGCTCGGCACCGCGATCCGCAAAACGTGGACGCTGGCCTTCCTTGCTGCCGCGCTGCTTGCGATCGCCGGGTTCATCCTCGAGCAGCTCGCGCCCGGTGCGCGGTCAATTGGACCCGCAATAGAGCAGCTCACGCGCGGGTGATCGCACGAAATAAGAGTGTCCGCCGCGCGTCTCTTTGAAGCTTTAGCTGAAGTTGTGCGCTCATGGCGGTCCGAGACGACGTGAACCACTACAGGCCAGGCCGGCTGCCGCTGATTCTCGCGAGCATTGCGTGCGCGCTGACGGTGCTCGGGATTGCGCTCAACTATTTCGCGCGCGGCCGGGTCGAGTTCTACCATTGCCTGCTTGCGCTCGGGCTGCTCGCATTCGTCGTCTGGTTTTCCGGTCGCCGCGACGACGACGACGAATGACACGGCTGGACGAGATTGCGCGCTACACCGACGGGTTCCTTCGTCTGGCGGAATGCGGCGACTGGTCGAACGCGTTGAACGGGGTACAGGTCGAGAACTCCGGCAAGGTGACGAAGATCGGCGCGGCGGTCGATGCGTCGGCCCGGACGTTCAGCGCCGCTGCAGAATCCGGTGTGGACCTGCTCATCGTGCATCACGGTCTGTTCTGGCCGGGAGTGCAGCCGATCACTGGCGCATTTCGGCGTCAGCTCTCTTCCCTGCTGGAGCAGGACATCGCTCTCTACAGCGCGCATCTGCCGCTCGACGTGCATCCGCTCGTCGGCAACAACGCCCAGCTTGCTACCTCGCTTGGCCTCGATAATTCCGAGCCGTTCCTCGAAATGAAAGGTCAACTCGCGGGCGTGAAAAGCCGCACGCAAATCCTGCGGGACGAACTTACGCGTCGCCTCGAGCAGTCGTTAGGCGGCGCCGTCAAGCTCGTCGGCAGCGGACCGGCACTGACGCAGACGGTCGCAGTCGTCACCGGCAACGGTGGTCCCGAAATCTACAACATCGCGCGCGAAGGCATCGATACCTTCATCACCGGCGAGGCGCCGCACTGGGCAGCGGTCGCCGCCGAAGAGCTGGGCGTGAACCTCTTCATCGGCGGGCATTACGCCACGGAGACATTCGGCGTCAAAGCCCTCGCCGCGCATTTATCGGAGCGGTTTGCGATTCCATGGGAGTTTATCGCGGCGCCGACAGGGCTCTGAGTTCAGACGCTTTGGCTTGCATCGCCCGTTTGCGGCTGCTGTAACGCGACTGAATGGAAGCGCTCATCCTGCTGTTCGTGCTCGGCGGGATCGGCATTGCGTTGCTTCCGTTCGTCATGTCGTTGGTGCACGCGAAGAAGATTCGCACCCTGCAATCGAGCATCGATCGACTGACGCAGCGGATTGCCAGTCTCGAACTCCAG
>DATHXZ010000402.1:0-6705 GCA_035459405.1 Chthoniobacterales bacterium | reverse complement strand
TGACGCGAGCGCGTCTCCAGGAGCCGGCGCTGCTGGGATCGTAGGGGAGGGAGACGCGACAGCCACAGCAGGCGCTGGACTGCCCGGCGCCGGTGAAGTGGGCGGCACAGGCGACGCTCCGCGAGGAGCAGCCGATGCTGCTGCAACAACGATGGGAGATGGCGACGCGCCCGGCGCAGGGGAAGGCGATCCTTTGGCGCCCTTCTTGCCACCTTTCGCCGCGGGCGTTGGGTTCGCCGCCACCACGACCGGCGGCGTCGGAGTTGGAGTGGGTGCGACGGGCGCAATCGGCTGCGCGGTTTCAACGCGGACGAGTTCGTTCGTCGCTACACCGGGGGTAGGAGTTGGTGCGAGCCCCGGAATCGGCACGCCTTGTGTGGTGGGCGAGAGGCGCTCGCGATAACTGGCGTAGTGCTCCTCTGCGGTGCGGCGGCCGCGATCTTTGAACAGCGGAAAGCCCGCCATCATGTTGAGCGAGAACGGCGGCTCAAGGCTGAACATTCCGCGCCCCTGCGTCTGCGTGTAGGTGCCATACAGCAACGGCACAGCCGTGATCAGCAGCCGCCCATCGCCCAGTCGCTCGGTGTGAATGACGGCGGACAAATCGTGGGACCGGTCGAGCTTGATCTCGAGGCCGGTGACGAGCGTCTGCTTCATCACCGGCACGTTCTGCGGAGCGGCGGGATACACATGCTCCATCAGGAGCTCGCCGTAATCGACCGCGTTTGTCAGCGCGACCATGCCGGACGGGAAAAGATCGTCCGGCGTGAGCTCGCGCGATTGCATGATCGTGAAACGCCCGACCACGTACGTGACGGCGCGCACCTGCTGGAAATTCCGGATGTAGTAGCGGGCCAGCTCGCCATTCGTCTTCGCCAGCTCAGCGCTGCGCATTTCGCCGTAACGTTCGAAAAGCTGCTTCGGCGTCAGGAATTCACCGGCTGGCGCCGCCGTAAGCTGAAAACGCTTCGGCTGCTCGATTTTCCCGAGCTTCTGCAGGACCTTGTAGCTATCCGGCCGCTCCGGCTGGCCGAAGATGTAGTAGCTCCCGATCCAGGCGGCGAGCGTGACGCCGATGAGCAGCAGGATCGTGATCGTCCAGACGAAGTAATTGACCTTGCGGCGCGGGCGGCGCGAGTACGGCTCGTCGTAACGGAAGAGGGTGTGATCCATCGCGCGCGCTGCCGTCGATCCCTTAGGCCGAACGAGCGGGCTCGAACGATGTGCCGCAACCGCAAGTCCGGGCGGCGTTCGGGTTTACGAAGTGGAACCCGGCGCCGGTGAGACCATCGCGATAGTCGAGCGTCGCGCCGCGAAGAAATCCCGCGCTCTCGCTGCCGACCAGAAACTCCACGCCGTCGCGCTCCACGATTACGTCGCCATCCTTGCGCGTATCGAGCGACATCTCGTATTGCAGGCCAGAGCAGCCGCCTTTGGCGATCTCAACCCGCAAGCCTTTTCCTTCCGGCGCGTCGTGCGACTCGAGGAGTGAACGGAGCTGCCGGACTGCGTTGTCCGTCACGTTAATCATTGAGTGGCCGAAGCTATCGCGCGGCTGGGGCAAGTCAACCGGACCCCGCTGCAGCGGCGGTCTGCGTTTGTCGTTGTAGCCGCGGATGCTATCCGCGGCAGCCGAGGACAACGTCCTCGGCTACAGCATTGAACGTTGGACGTTGCACGTTGAGCGTTGGACGTTTCTCCGCCGAACGATGTCCCGCATCCAGCTTCTCTCCGAAACGGTTGCCAGCCAGGTCGCGGCTGGCGAGGTGGTGGAGCGGCCTGCGTCCGTCGTCAAAGAACTGGTTGAGAACAGCATCGATGCCGGTGCGCGGAAGATTGAGACGAGCATCCGGCGTGGTGGCATTTCGCTCGTGCGGGTCGTTGACGACGGCTGCGGCATGGATCGCGATGACGCGCTGCTTTGCCTCGAGCGGCACGCCACGAGCAAGATCCGCTCGGCGGACGATCTGGCTGCGATCGGCACGCTTGGCTTCCGCGGCGAAGCGCTGCCGAGCATCGCGAGCGTCTCGCGTTTTCGCCTCGCCACACGTGAGCATCACGCCGTCGCTGGAACGGAGATCATCGTCTCCGGCGGGCGGATCGACACGGTGCGCGACGGCGGCGAAGCACCCGGGACGCACATCGAGGTGCGCTCGTTGTTCTACAATCTTCCAGCGCGGCGGAAGTTCCTTCGGTCGGAGAATACCGAGGCGCGGAACGTCGAGCACCAGCTGTATCTGCAAGCCACCGGGCACCCGCAGGTGGCGTTCGCGTTCGTTCGCGATGAGCGGGTGGTGTTTCAACTTCCGGCCACGCCATCGCTGCGCGAGCGCATCCGGGACCTGCACGGGAGCGAGCTGGTTGAGCGTCTGCTTGAAGTAGAGAGTCAAAGCCGGAGCGGTGGCGGCATCGAAATCAGCGGGCTGATCGGGCAGGCAGGCGTCAGCCGGCAGACGCGCGCGCAACAGCTCGTCTTCGTAAACGGCCGCGCGATCGAGAGCCCGGTGCTGACGGCGGCGCTGCGCGAGGGGTATCACACTGCGCTCATGAAAGGGCAGTTTCCGGTCACGTTCCTGTTTTTGCGGATCGATCCGAGCGCGGTCGACGTGAACGTGCACCCAGCGAAACGCGAGGTGCGTTTTCGCGATCCGGCGGGCATCCGCGAAGCGGTGGTGGCAGCAGTGCAGACTGCACTTGAGCGTGCGCGCCGTGGATGGCAGCAGCAGTTCCAGGCGCCCGATAACGCCACGCACGCGATCTCGGGAATCGGCGTTGTAGCCGGCGGCGCCGTCGCTGGCTCGATGTTGCGCCCTGCGGCTGACGGCCATTCTCCCGAGGTCAATGGCGAAGTGGACGCGCTCGACCTGCCGGGGACAGCGTCCCCCGCTACAACGCCTGAATTCCTTGCGCCGGCTTTTGAGCCGGTCGTTAGGCGAGCTGAACCCCATAATCACCAGCAGCCTCGCGATCCATCCGCCGCGCAGCAGTTCCAGGTCATCGGCGTGCTCAACAAGCTCTACGTCTTGATGGAAAACGCCGACGGTCTCGTGCTCGTTGATCAGCACGCGGCGCATGAGCGAATTCTCTTCGAGGAAATGCGGCGGCGAATGGAGGAGAAAGGCGTCCCGTCGCAACGCCTGTTGCTGCCGCAGACGTTCGATCTCCCGCCGCGCGACGCCGAATGGGTGGAGCGGAATCTGCGCACGCTTCAGAAGATGGGCATAGGCGTCGAGCCATTTGGTGCGCAGACGTTCAAGATTGACAGCGTTCCCACGTTCCTGAACGTGTCGGACCCGGTGCGCTTTATGCGGGATGTGATCGACGAGCTGCGCAGCGCCAGTAACCACAGCTCAGCTTTGCGTCTCGGCGAGGACATGATCGCGAAAACAGTTTGCCGGCACGCCGTAAAGGCGAACGATCCGCTGCGTTATCCGGAAATCGAGCGGCTGGTCGGCGATCTGCTTGGCTGTGAGCTGCCGTACTGCTGTCCACACGGCCGGCCGACGATGATCCAGATTTCGCATCTGGAGCTAGAGAAGAAGTTCGGCCGCAAAGTGTAGCGCGGCCTTCCAGGTCGCAGTGCGGCTGGGGGAGCAAGCTGGAAGCTTGCGCTACCTTGTCCGAAATGGAGAAGTCATCCGGGGCGATCAGATGGCAGCTAGCGCTTCGGCTTGCGCCGGCGCGCTTTTTTGCTGCCGTTCTTCGGAAGACTTTCGATGCTGGTCACCAGCGACACGCGATGATCTCAAAGCTGTCATCAGGCATGTCCACGACCAGTCGTCGCCCGGTGCGCGAGATAAACATGAATTCCGGATGTGGCACATCGGCGGATCGGCGGTTCGCCATGTGAATGCGGAACGGCTGAAATGGCGCCGTCACCGTCGCGGAAGGCTATCTTGCGCTCGAGGGCGGGGCAAGCGCCAGTGCTGCGCGAAGAGCGCCTTGATGCCGGGCGTTTGAATCCGAAAGTTCTCCTCGTCATCATCCGGCAGCTCGGGGAACCACTTCCAGAAGAACATCCCCGCCAGCCAGGAGTGCTTGCCCGTTAGCGCAAGCGCCGACTCGATGCAGCGCTGCTGAATTTCGGCTGCGTTGTCGCCGCCCATTGCGTAACTCCATGGCTCGGCAGCCGCGCGCGCGCTTTCGTTGTAGCCGACCTCCACAAAGAGGAACTGCTTGTCGCCATTTTCGCGCGAGAAGCGCTCCATCTTCGCACACCATTTGGCCCAGCCGGCGCTCAGTTCGGCAAGCGGCGGGTTCTTGCTCGCGGCAAGCGGGAAATAGGCGAGTACACCGATGTAATCGAGCGCGTCCCAGAACTTCACATCCGCGTAGTCGTTCCAGTTTGCCCCGTAAGTCACCTTTCCGCGATAAACCGCGCGGACGGCGGCGATGATCCTGCGCCAACGTGCCTCGAACTTTTGCGCATGCGTGTACTCGAGACCGACTGAGAACACTTCCGCGTGGTGCGCTTCCGCGAGCTTCGCCATCTCAACGATCCATGTCTCGTAATCCGCGAAGAAGCGGTCCCATTCCGCCGCCGTTTCGAACTTGATGTCGCCCCGCCACGAGAACTTCGTGCGCCAGTAGGCGAGATGCGGGATGACCATCGCCGACATGCCCCTCTCGTGCGCCGCATCGAGCGGCACGCGGATATGACGATGGTCATCGACCACTCGGAACGTGACCTGCCCGTCTTCCGCGATCCGCGCATAGGGGTGAATCGCGAAGCTATTCACGCCTAACGACTTGAGCTCATCGAGTGTCTGCATCATCTCCGGCGTCTGCCACTCCTTGCCCCACGTCTGGCACGAGACCGTCACGCCTTTGTAGAATGGCGCATCTTCCGGCGCGGCCTTGAGCGTCACGGTGCATGTAAGCGCCAATACGAGCGCGAGGACAATCCTGTAGCGGCGGTCTGCGACCGCCGAACCGCCGCGCGCCGAATCTCGCTCAGGGTGCCGGAGTGAGCCCCTTCGGCGGTCACAGACCGCCGCTAAAACTGCGGCACCGGATTTCGACACCGTGCTAGATTCCGCGTCAGCGATGGAACTGCAACGGGCAAACGTCCTCGGCGTTGGGATCAGCGTCATCGATCAGACCCGCAGGGATTTCCGCGATCCGGTGAAGACTGCGGTGAAGACGACCATCGTCAGCAGCGGGCGCAAATCGGCCCAAAGCACGCCGATCACCGTCTGTTCGTAGCGGACGAGGACGTCTCGCCACGCCAGGAAGTAGAAGAGCTCGCGGTAGCGGAACAGGTCGCGCCAGTAGTTCCGCTCGGTGTAGCCGGCTTCGATGATGAGCTCAGTCAGCTCGTGGGAGGACGTTATTTCAGGCGGGACAGTAACGGCAAAATCTTCTGGCACAACGCGGCGGGCGTTCCATCGGAGCGGCGGGATGGCACCTGCCTACGTCAGCTATGCGCGAGTGCGACGGATGCTTCGGTGTTCACTGCTGTCACTGCGGCTTCCGGTAAGATTCGGTGGCGTGTAATGAGCCACGTTCGCGCCACAAAAAGCAGCCACAGCGCTACCGCCGGGTAAAATTTCGCGGAAATCAGCAGCACCCACGCGCCTTTCTTCAAGCCTTCTCCGAAGATCGGCAGCCGCCAGGCGATCAGGCAGAGCGAAAGTGGGGCGATCCAGCGCCAGTGGCCGCGCGCTTCGCCGGAGAGCAGCATCAGAAGGATCAGCACGAGGCAGGGGAGCAGGTAGATGAAGTGGTGCTCCCACGAGACCGGGGCGATAAGGAAAATTGTGAAGAGATAGAGCGAAATGTGGAGATCCATGAGGCGGGCGCCGTCCCGGATGCGCCAGCAGCGATATGAGAGCCACATCGTCACCGCGAAGACGCACGCCGACAGCAACATAATCGACGGTTTCACCAGACCGGGCGCTGCGATCAAGGGCTCGGAGAATTGGTTCGGCATGAAGGCGCGAGCGATGAATGCGCGGATGTTTTGGTTCCACGGGCCAGGATGCGCTTCATCGCCGTTGGGCAAAACCCTGGTAATCCAATCCGTCCAAATCCCGCTGGGAAGCACTGCGAACGACAGGGCGCAAAAGCCTGCGAAAAGGCCAAGCGTCAATGCAGCGGCTTTGTACCGGCGGCAGGCGATTAGCAGCAGCACGAGCAGCCCCGGGTACGTCTTTAGCACGATGGCGAACGCCAGCGGGATGGCCATCGCCCATGCGCTCCCATTTTGTTTCAGCGCATGCCAGACGAGGCAAATGCACACGAGCAGGACCAGGTTCACCTGGCCGAGCTGCATCGTCACGACGGCGGGGTCGAACAATAGCGCGTATGCGATAATAAGCGCAGCGGCGACGGTGCCGTAGCTGCGCTCACTGTCGTCGCGAAACAGCTTCCGCAACATGAAGCCAAGCGCGAAGAGCAGGCACGCGTGATTGATGACGAGCATGAGCGCCTTGGCTCCCTCGTAGCTGAAGAAGTGCAGCGGCCAGATCAGGAGCAGACTCGGTGGCGGGTAGATGAATGGCGGGACCCAGCGGCCGAGCGCGATCGCTTGTTGTTCGAACGCGTTGTCACCGTACGGCGCACGGTGTTCATCGAACACGACTTTTGTCGCGCTGTAGAGTGGAGGGAAGTCGACCGCGGGCTGCGTCCACGCGTCGACCCCATGCGCGATGAGGAACGGGATGTAGAGAAACAGCGCCAGCCAGAGAAGGGCGCTGCCGCGCG
>DATHXZ010000401.1:0-3521 GCA_035459405.1 Chthoniobacterales bacterium | reverse complement strand
CGGGGGCTGGGCCTTGCCGTTCGGTTGGCGCATTCGCAAGCACCCTCTGTGAGATCCCTAGGCGCGCTAACGCCAGCCTCGGGATGTCCGCGCTTAATCCACGGCGCACGCACAGGACGCCGGCCGCAGCGCTCAGGCCGTACGCCACGGTTCCGTCGAGCACACCACCCGGCGCGGTGACGGAATGAGCAACAACTCCGGAGAGACGTGCTTCCGCACGTCTGGACATGGCGAAGCATGTCGCCGCGAGAAGAAAATTAACTCTGCGTCTTGTCGGACTTCTTCTCGTCCTTGTGCACGGATTTCCAGGAGGCGTACTGCTCCTTCGAGAGAATCTGTTTCGCCTCCGCGTCCATCTTCGCGACCGCAGCTTCGTTCATGCCGCCCTTGTGGCATTCGGCGGCGAGCGCATCCATTTTCGCGCGCTGCTCGGCAGTCAGATCGAGGTTTGCGTAGCTCGGGCACGATATCTTGCCATCGTTGCTCGCCTGCATCCCGGCGCAGCACCCTGCCTTTTCACCAGCGGAAGCCGACGTGGCTGCGAATGCTGCGAGGACGGCAAAAGCGAAAGCTTTGAATTTGATCATGATGGCTGAGACAAGCCGCGCTGCGCGGCTGTTCAAAAATCCGACGGCGGCGATTACGCCACCGTTTCGACGACTTTCCTGAGCAACTCCTTGCCGCCGGACTCGGCAACACTGCCGTGCCCGACGATCACCCGGTCGAAGTCCCACGCGAAGATGTCGGCCATCGACCGGTGGAATGCCTGGCGATCCTTGATCATCGACCGGAAGACGAGGCTCATGCCGACGAGTCTATCGAGGCGGAGGACCCACCGCGCGATCAGCTTCGTCCACCAGGACGCGTCGGCGGGGAAGTTAAAGAGCAGGTCGCCCACGATGAGCGTGCGTGAGGAGCGGTGAAACGTGGCGTGCTCCTGCACGCTCGGCATTCCGTCGATCCGCCGAAGTTCAACCTCGCCGGCCCACTCGTCGGGCGCGCCGCTAAGCACAGCAGCGCCAAGACGGTCGCGGTTTGAGAATGGTGCGGGGACAAGATAGGTCACGTCGGGAAACGCGGCGCGTCCTTCCGCTGCTTTCGAATCATGGAAGCGCGTCGCCTCGACTATCCAAGCCGGCTCTCCCAGCTGACGAATCGCCGCGATGTCAGGTGCGCTAAACGGCGCTGTGGAGTGGATGATCAGCTTGCCGTTCGCCAGCCGGATGACCGAGACATTGCGCCCGATCTGCATGCCGAGCAGCGTCAGCGGGTAACCCAACAGCCAGAGATTCTCTGCGATCTGCTGCACGGGCGAATTATTTAGCAGCGAAGCTCAACGAGCCATTCGGCGCGTCGACGCGGATCGTCTGCCCCTCGCGGAACTTGCCTTCGAGGATGTCCATGCTGAGCGGGTCGAGCAGTTCGCGTTGAATAGCGCGTTTCAGAGGCCGCGCACCATAAACGGGGTCGTAGCCCTCCTGCGCGATCCGCGCTTTTGCGGCGTCGCTCAGTTCGATGTGAATCTTCTGCTTCTCCAGCCTGTGCGTCAGGCGGCGGAGCTGGATTTCTACGATCTGCTTTAGCTCATCTTCCACGAGGCGATCGAAGATGATGATCTCATCGACGCGATTCAGGAACTCGGGGCGGAAGTGTCCTCGCAGCGCGTCCATGACAAGCGACGAATGTTTCTCGCGGTTCCATTCATCCGTGATGAACTGCGACCCGATGTTCGACGTCATGATGATGACGGTGTTCTTGAAGTCGACCGTGCGGCCCTGGCCATCTGTGATGCGGCCATCATCGAGCACCTGCAGCAGGACGTTGAACACGTCGGAATGTGCCTTCTCGATCTCGTCGAACAGGATCACGGAATACGGCTTCCGCCGCACCGCTTCGCTGAGCTGACCGCCCTCCTCGTAGCCGACGTAACCCGGAGGCGCACCGATCAACCGCGCGACGGTGTGCTTCTCCATGTATTCGCTCATGTCGATCCGGATCATAGCGGTCTCGTCGTCGAACAGGAACTCAGCCAGTGCGCGCGACAGCTCTGTTTTGCCGACGCCAGTCGGGCCGAGGAAAATAAACGAGCCGATCGGCTTGTTTTCGTCCTGCAGTCCGGCACGGGCGCGGCGGACCGCATTCGCAACCCCCTTGATCGCTTCGTCCTGACCGATCACGCGCTGGTGCAAATGCTCCTCGAGGCGAATAAGCTTCTGCCGCTCACCCTCCTGCAGACGCGAGACCGGAATGTGCGTCCAGCTTGAGACAATCTCGGCGATATCGTCCTCCGTCACCTCTTCGCGCAGCAATCGTGGCGCATGCGTCTCGCTTGCGCTTCCGTCAGCTCGCAAGCCAGAGGCTTGCGCTACCTTCTTCTCCAGCTCGGGGATTCGGCCATATTGAATCTCACTGGCCTTGGCAAGATCGCCCCGGCGCTGCGCGCGCTCCAATTCGGTTCGGAGGGCGTCGAGTTCTTCTTTCCACTTCCGCTGCTCGTCGATTGTAGCTTTCTCTTTTTGCCATTCCGCCTTCAGAGCCGTCGATTTCTCCTTCAATTCCGCTAGCTCTTTCTCCAGCTTCGCAAGTCGCTCTTTGCTGGCGGGATCTTTCTCTTTCTTCAGGGCCTGACGCTCCATCTCGCGCTGCATTACCTCGCGCTCGATGACGTCGATTTCGGTCGGCATCGAGTCGAGCTCGATCTTCAGGCGCGACCCAGCTTCGTCGACGAGGTCGACGGCCTTGTCCGGCAAGAACCGATCGCTGATGTAGCGGTGTGAAAGCACAGCGGCAGCGACCAGCGCCGCGTCCTGAATACGCACGCCATGGTGCACTTCGTAGCGCTCCTTCAGACCGCGAAGAATCGCGATCGTGTCTTCCACCGTGGGCTCATCCACCATCACTGGCTGGAAGCGGCGCTCCAGGGCGGCGTCCTTCTCGATGTACTTGCGATACTCGTTCAGCGTCGTCGCGCCGACCGTGCGCAGTTCTCCGCGCGCAAGTTGCGGCTTGAGCAAATTCGAAGCGTCGACAGAGCCTTCCGCCGCGCCGGCGCCAACGATCGTGTGCAGCTCGTCGATGAACAGAATGATCTCGCCCTGCGAGTCGGTGACTTCCTTGAGGAATGCTTTCAGCCGGTCTTCGAATTCGCCACGGAATTTCGCGCCTGCGACCATCGAGCCGATGTCCATCGCGATCAGCTTTTTCTTCTTCAACGATTCGGGCACGTCGCCGCTGATGATGCGGCGCGCCAGTCCCTCGACGATCGCCGTCTTGCCGACACCGGGCTCCCCAATCAGCACGGGATTGTTCTTCGTGCGTCGCGAGAGCACCTGCATGACGCGGCGGATTTCGTTATCGCGGCCGATCACGGGATCGATCTTGCCGCGGCGCGCCTGCTCGGTCAGATCGCGTCCGTACTTCTCCAGTGTCTGATACTTGGCCTCCGGGTTCTGATCAGTCACGCGCTGGGAGCCTCGCACTTGCTGCAAAGCATGCATCAACTTGTCGCGCGAGACGCCTAA
>DATHXZ010000400.1:0-9387 GCA_035459405.1 Chthoniobacterales bacterium | reverse complement strand
GCGCCTGCCGACGCGGGCGTGGGGCGCGTTGCACAACCGGCGCGGGCTCAGAAGCTGGCACAGCGCTCGCAGGAAGCGCGCGTTGCGCTCCACTGTCGCGCAGCTCGGCTTCGATGTAGCCGGTCATCTGCTCCTGAGTGAGCCCGTGCTCGATGCCGAAGCGGATGAGGTTCTTCTCCTCATCGGACGTCAGGGTTCCGTCGGCCAGCGCGAAGGTCAGATATTTGTGAAACTCGGCGATCGCTTGTTCCTGAGCCTGCCAGGCAAGCTCGTCATCCATCTGCCGACGACGCTCGGGGTTTAGCAACTCGACACGCGCCTGCGTCAAGTAGCGCGACGATTCGTCGAGACCGGGGCGCAGCAGCTGCGCCATCGGATTGCTCGGCTGATTTTTGAGCGGGAGCTTTTTTTGCCACCACCGCAGCAGCTCGCGGCAATGCTCCTCAATTACCTCGTTGCTCGGGTTCTCCCGCGGATTGAGGCAGAGGCGCTCATACAAGTTCGGCGACTTGTATTTGCTCCAGCCGTCCCACTTCTTCGGGTCGTCCGGCAGTGGGAGAGGAAAATTGATGCTCACGGCGAGCATTTCACGACACGGTCAATTCGGCCAAACCAGCGGCTGCGGCGGCAATGTCCTGCGGCGCCAGGCCGGTGTTTCGCTCGATCGAGACTTTGGTCTGATTGCCGGCTGCGTGGACGGCGACCTCGAGGACCTGATTTGCGTTGTATTCGTAAACCAGCTCGACAGGCGAGCCTTTAGGGAGGAAAGGCGGCAACTCGACGTCGCACGTGCCAAGCGGCGTGCACTCGGCGGGCAATGTGCTCTCGCCTTCGACGATCCGCACGACGGCCTTCGGCATGTTCGCGCTCGCGGTGCCGAAGAAGTTCTTCGCCGCTGCCGGGATGGCGCTCATCTTCGAGATCATCGGGTAGACGTATTCCTCGAGCTGGCCCTCATCCCAGAGGACGACCCCGAGCGTGTGCGACGTGATGTTCGTCACCTGGATCAGCGCGCCTTCGCGCGAGGAAAATTGCTGCCGCGTATCTTCCGGCAGCACCTGCTCGCCCGACTCTTGTTCTTCCTGCAGCATCACGAGGATGCCCTGGATCGCCGCGCCGACAGCTACCGCTTCATCGGGATTCACGTCATCGACCAGAGGCACGGGCGAGAGCTGCGCAATCATCTCGCGCACCATCGGCATGCGTGTCATGCCGCCGACGAGCAGCACTTTGTTCAAGTCGGACCACTCGAGCTTCGCTTCCTGCATCACGATCTCGCAGATCGTCTTGCAACGCTCCACAAGGTGGCGCGTGCGTTCTTCGAAATCTTCCCGCGTCAGTTCCACCTTCACGCTCTTGCCGTTGTAGCTGTGGATGATTGCGGTACGCGGGCGACTGGAAAGCTGGATCTTCGCTGCCAGGGCGCGGCTTTGCAGATCCTGATAGCTCTGCAGATCGAGCAGCGGATTCTCGCCGTGTTCGCGATCGAATTCCTCTGCGAGGAGATTCACGATCACATCGTCCCAATCCTTACCGCCCAGGCGATGGTCGCCGTTGGTCGCGAGCATCTCGATCTTGTTGCCCTCGATCCGCATGATCGTGACATCGAACGTGCCGCCACCGAGGTCGAATACGAACACCGTCTGGTCTTCGTCGAGCTTGTCGAGGCCGTACGCGACTGCCGCGGCCGTTGGCTCGTTGATGATTTGAAGGACGTTGAGCCCGGCGAGCTGGCCGGCTGTGATTGTCGCGGTCCGCTCGGCGTCACTGAAGTAAGCAGGCACGGTAATCACCGCATCGGTGACCGGCTCCCGGAGATACTTCTCCGCGTCCGCTTTGAGCTTTCGAATGATGAGCGCGGAGAGTTCTTCCGCGGAAAAAATCTTGCCACCAAACTCGCGGTGGAATTGGTCCTTCGGCTTGCCCATTTCGCGCTTCACGAAATCTACGATGCGCTCCGGCTCCGCGACCGAGTTGTTCTTCGCCAGCGTGCCGACGATGACATTCTGGTCCTCGAACAGAATCACCGAGGGCGTGATGCGTTCGCTCTCCGCGTTCGGAATGATTTGCGGCTTCCCGTATTGGTCGATGTGAGCCGTCGCCGAAAACGTGGTGCCAAGGTCGATACCGATTGCTTTGCGTTGGGCCATGGTGCGTGTGTTGAGATATGGGCAGGCCACAGGCCAACCCGTGTCTCCCATAGGTGCAGCTTCCGTGCCGAAACCCCCGGCAAATTCCTGCATTTTCGGCGATGCAGGACGCGCGGAGATCGCGCGTTAGTTGAAGCGCTTCGCGACCACCTCTTCCGGCCGCAAAACCTGATCGCGCCAGACGAATCCGCGGCGCACCCGCATGACGATCTGGCCGTCTTCTTCAGCAAAGTCGGTGGGCTCGTAGCTGACCACTTTGTGCAACGCGCGATCGACCGTGTCTCGTGTCTCCACCTCGGTCACTTCCATGCGATGCATCACCTCGAGCAGAGCATGGATCGCGTTCTCGAGATTCGCTGACCACTGCGTGACGACACTCTGCTTTGCGTCGGCTCCGGAAGCGGCTGACTGCATCTGCGAGCCGAGGCTCGAGAGGTCGTCGAACAGCACGATCAGGTCGCGAATGAACGGCTTCTGCAATGTGTCACGCAGGAAATTATCGCGGTAGCTTTTCAGCTCCTGATGCAGCGTGTTGAAGAGCCGATGATTGACGCTCTCGGTGTTCCGCAACGCGGCGAGATGCTCATCAATTTTCTTCAGCTGCGCGGGAATCTGGCTGCTCTCCGCTGATGGCGAACTCGCCGCCGCCACTCTGTCGAGCCCTTGAGTGAGCACCTTCTCCATGCCCGCCATGCGCTCATTCAGCGCCGCAAACTCCTGCCGAATCTCAGCCGCCGGAACGCTTTCCTCGTCGGCACCGTGCAGCAAATCCGGCGCAATCGCCTTCGCCGCTTCAGCGCTAAGCTGCTGCATCGCGGACGCGAATTCGCTCGGCAGTTCTATGTTCCCTTTTGCCATCGTCGCAGTGCTTAACCGTAAAATTTCCGAATCGCCTCCACCAGGCCGGGCACATCATGGCGCCGCGCTTCCAGGTCGACAGTCAAACCGAGATCGCGCGCTGTCTTGGAGGTCACCGGACCGATGCTCGCCACGCGCATGCCCGCAGGCCAGGGCAGGCCGAGCGCCATAAAATTCTCCACCGTCGACGAGCTCGTGAACGTGATCAGGTCCGCGCCTTCGTCCAAAAGCCTGCGGCGCGCTCCGTTATCGTCGCGCGTTTCAGGCACTGTGCGGTAGGCAAAACCCTCGTCGACGATCGCTCCCATGGCAGAGAGCTCTTTTGGAAGCACGTCCCGCGCCTTTTCTGCGCGGGCGAGTAGAATCCGCAGATTTTCGACCCCGCCTTGCGTTTTGAATTCACGCACGACGGCCTCCGCGACAAATTCCTCCGGCTGCAGGTCGACATGGACGTGGAACTCTTTGACCCGCTGCGCCGTTGCCGGGCCGATCGCCGCGATCTTCGCGCCGCCAATCTCACGCGCGTCGTCATACAGTTTGTAGAAAAGGTCGAAGAACGCGTTCACGCCGTTCGGACTTGTGAACACGATCCAGTCGTAAGCGTGTGCATCCTGCACCAGCTCAGCAAACGCGCGAAGGTCCGTCGGCGGCTCGATCCGGATCGTGGGCAGCTCCAGCACGTCCGCTCCCAGCGCTGCAAGCTGTGCGGTGAGCGCACCCGCCTGTGTCCGCGTGCGCGTAACGACGATTCGCTTACCGGCAAGCGGCCGCCGCTCGAACCAATTCAGTTCGTTCCGCAGCGACACGACATCTCCGAACACCGCGACTGCGGGAGCCTGGAACCCGGAATCCACAACACCCTGCGCAATGTTCTCCAGCGTACCGACGAGTGTCTCCTGCCGCCCGGTCGTCGCCCAGCGAATCAGCGCGACCGGCAGGTCGAGCCGCATTCCCTGCGCGAGCATCTGTTTCGAGATCGCCTCGATGCGCTCGACGCCCATCAGCATCACCTGCGTGCCGCCGAGCTTGGCGAGCGCCGCAAAATCGATCGAGCTTTCGGTCTTCGTGGGATCCTCGTGACCAGTGAAGAACGTCACGTGCGAATTGCTGCTGCGGTGTGTGATCGGAATTCCTGCGTACGCCGGCGCCGCAGTCGCAGACGTCACGCCCGGCACGATCTCGAACGGCACGCCCGCAGCCGCGAGCGCCTGGGCCTCTTCCCCTCCTCTGCCGAAGACGAAAGGATCTCCGCCTTTCAGTCGCACCACCTGCTTCCCTGCTCTCGCGCGCTCGACAAGCAGCGCATTGATCTCCTCCTGTGAGAGCGTGTGCTCGCCGGCCTTCTTGCCCGCGTAAATCTTCTCAGCACCTTCCGGCGTCCACTTCAGCATCTCGGGATTGCAAAGGTAATCGTAGACCACCACCTCGGCCTGCTCGATGCGCTCCTTAGCGCGCACAGTGACGAGCCCGAGATCGCCGGGACCGGCGCCTACAAGCGAGCAGCTCCCTGTCTTACTTTTTTTGTCCATACATCCACTGAAACAACGCTGCCGCCGCATCCTCCGGTCGCTGATCGGCGCGTATCCGAACCTTCCCGGTCTGCGGGGCCGCTTCGCCGTCTGCGAAGACCTGTGACTGCAATGTGAGCTCGCCTCTCTCAATCGTAGCAAGCACGCCGACGGGCGAGTCGCAGTCGCCGTCGAGCCGACGGAGGAAATCCCGCTCTGCACGCAGGCAGAGAAGCGTCTGCTCGTCGTTGAGTGCAGCCACAGCCGCGCCGAGGCGTTCATCATCCGACCTGACCTGCAGCGCGACGATGCCCTGTCCGCCCGCCGGCAGAAAGTCGTCGTGAGGTAAAATGTAGGTGCGGAACGCGTGCGCGTTAAAAGTGATCTCGTCGTGCGACGATTCGAACCCAAGGCGGCTCAAGCCTGCACGGGCGAGGATAATCGCCGCCCAGTCGTTTTCGGTGAGCTTGCGCAGCCGCGTCGGCACGTTGCCGCGGAGCTCGACGACGTTCAGATCGCGCCTCGTCCATTGCAGCTGATGCCTGCGCCGCACGCTCCCCGTCGCCACGACAGCGCCTCGCGGCAGGTCCCATATCGTTGCCGCGCTTTTCGTGATGAGCACGTCGTCGACCGGAGCGCGCGGCAGCGCTGCACAAATCTGAAGCCCTGCTGTTTCCTGGCTGGGAAGATCTTTCGCGCTATGGACGGCCACGTCGATTCGACCCTCCACCAAAGCGTGTTCGATCTCGCCCGTGAACAGGCCTTTTCGTCCCGCTTTGCGATCGACCGGCTCGGCCGCGTGGCGGCTATTCTCGTCGCCGCGCGTCGTGATGATTTCGATCGCGACTTCAAGATCCGGGTAGCGCTCGTGCAAGGCGCGCTCCACGATCGAGGTCTGCGTGCGCGCGAGATCACTGCCACGCGTGCCGAGCACGATCGGTCCAGAGCCGCTCATGATGATGCGCCGCGACGCGGAGGCGTCACGACTCCGATGTGCGAAGCGGCGCGTGCGGAAGAGCGTCCGCCGGCCGCGTTGTGCCGGCTCCCCGGCGAAGCCACTCGCCACACTGCGCCACGTGCTCCGCGATGATCTCTTCGCCGGCGGCGATCTGTTGGCGCCGCTGGGCGAGCGACTGATCTGCGATGCTCTGCAACGAATCGATGTCGTAAAGGAACACGCCATCCATTTCGTTCACCTCCGGAGCGACATCGCGCGGCACGGCGATATCGATGATGAAGAGCGGCCGATCCCACCTGACGTGGAGAATCGGCGCAAGTTTGTCGCGCGTGAGCAGCGGTTCGTCGGCCGCAGTTGACGAAATCAGGATGTCCACCTCGCGGCATTGCGTTTCCCAACCGGTGAACGGCACCGCGCGCCCGCCGACAGCCGCCGCCAGCCCCTCGGCGCGGTCGCCCGAGCGATTCGTCACGCGCAAGTCGCGCACGCCGCGCGACGCCAGAGCGCGCGCAGTCTTTTCGCTCGTCTCGCCTGCGCCGAGGATCAGCACCTTGCGCGTGCTGAGATCGCCGAAAATTTTCACCGCGAGTTCCACCGCGACAGAACCGACCGAGACCGCGCCGCGCGTGATATCGGTGTGGGTCCGCACCTGCTTTGCAACGCGAAACGCGCGCTGAAAGAGCCGGTGAAGAAACGGACCGGCCGCGCCGGAGTTCCGCGCTTTCTCGTAAGCCTGCTTGGCCTGACCGAGCACCTCCGTCTCGCCGACCACCATCGAGTCGAGGCCTGATGCGACGCGAAACAGATGCTGCACGCACGCGTCCCCGTCGAAGCGGTAAAACGATGCGGCATCGTCCGCCGTTGTCTCGCTCGCCGCGCTGAGAGCGCGCGCGATCGCTTCGCTCTCGATGCGTTGCTCCGCGACCCCGTACACCTCCACGCGATTGCACGTCGAGAGGACGAGCGCTTCCGCGCATCCCGCCGCTTCGCGCAACCTGCGCTCTACCTCTGGTGCCGGAACGTATCGCTCGCGAACGTCGACGCTGGCGGTGTGATGGCTAAGCCCGATGCAGAAGATGTTCATCGAGCTTACAGCGGCAGCTGCGACACGAACGTGATGCCCCAGAGCACTGATACCGCGGCGGTGAAGGCGATGACACAAAGCACCGCCACCTGTTTCGGACCAAGCCGCAGCAATTGCCGGCCTTGCAGGATCGCCGCGTACAACAACCACACGCCGATCGCGCAGCTCATCTTTACGACCGGCAAAGGCTCACCGGTAAAAAAACCACTCACCAGCCCGGCCGTGTAGAGTGCAAATCCAAGCCAAAGCAGCCGGGTGATCGCAGACGACAGGTCCGTCAGCGGCGGCAGATGGTTGAAGACAGAGTGGAGCTGGCGGCGCTTCAATTGCCGCTCCTGCAGCAGATACATCAGCCCCGCGATACAGGCGAGGGCGAACGCGCCATATGCGACGATCGACATCGAGGCGTGAAACTCCAGCCATGCATTCACCTCGATCTTGCGCGGCCGCGGCCGATCGATCGGTGCGATCAGCGCGAGTGTCTGAACGAGAAACACGAGCGGGGCCGTAAACGCGCCCATCAATGACAACCGATACGCCGGGCCGACGAGCATGTAGATCAGCGAAACCGACCACGCCATGAAAATGAAGACCTCGAACAGGTTTGTCAGCGGACAGCGGCCGACGGCGTTGCCACGAATCCAGAGGAAAGCTGTCTGCAGGACGAAACCCGCGGCGATGGCGATGAAGTTAAACCGGCCGGGCCGAAAAACGCCCGCCCGCAGCGAAAGCAGCGTCCGCAACACAGCGGCAAAGAAGCAGCCGGTCGCGGCGATCAGAAGCAGCCGGTCCATCAGAGCACCGGAGCTTAGCGAACGCCTCGTGCGGTGGCAACCAGACGGCGACTACCTGCGGCGAAGCTCTGGACCTTTGATCTGGCTCCACTTCCGGTTCTGCTCCACCGCGAGAAAGGCGGAGCCGTAGTAGTAAGCCTGATTGCCCCCAGCTTCGTCAGAGGCCGGGACGCCGACCACCACCGTCCCATCGGCAATTTTATACACGACGAGATGCAGTTGCACGGCCATCGAAGGCGTCTGCCGGTCCGTGTGGCTGAACCCGCTGATCGTGAAGCTCTTCGCCAGTTCCAGCGCCGGCTTGTCAAACACGCCGTTCAGTTCAGAATGCGTGACGCGCGCTCCCGCGAATTTCCCGTACACGACCTGACCTTTCACGACGATCCAGCCTTCGACCGGCGAGATAAGCAGTGATTGGTAGAACTTCCGGCTGGACGGTTTGCTTCAGCGCTTCGATTGGGAATGCAGGCAGGTTGCGGATGGTGCGGACGTTCTTCGGTGCCTGCGCGGCAAGAGCGCTGATGGCAAATGCGGCGAGCAAGATCGAGAGCGCCAGGAGAATGCGTTTCATCTCGGTCTTTTACAGCAAACCGGCGCAGAAACAGCAACGCGAATGCGCCTGCTCCTCGGATTGTGAGACCTTCCCGTGTGCGCCGCGCGCCCCCAAACGGGCGTGAAACGCGCTAGTTGATCATCACGACTGTGCCGACCGGGATCTCGGCGAACAGCTTCTGCGCTGCTTCAGTCGGCAGTCGAATGCAGCCGTGGGACGCTGGGTAGTTGGGCACAACGCCTTGGTGGAGGCCGAAGTCGAGTCCATTCAGCCGCATGAAGAACGGCATGTTCACGTGGTAAATCGTGGATTTGTGGCTGCGCTTCTTGTCGGTCACGACGTACTCACCCGAGGGCGTATCGAAGCCCTTCCGACCAGAAGAGATCGCCGTCTGGTACACCGGCGTGCCGTCCTTGATCACGGACGCACGTTGCGCTGCGAGGGAAATCTCAATGCGCAGCTCACTCGGCGAAGGCCCTTTGCCGAGCAGCATCTGCATGCAACGCCAGCTATCTGTCCGCGCGGCGAAATAGAGCGCGAGCATCTTGTGTTTAACTGTCGAGCGATTCCGCTCCGCTCCGGCGTCGAGCAAGGCACGGACGTAATCCTCCCGCCCTAGCCCCGCCGCGATCATCAGCATCGTGATACCTTCGTCGCTGATAGCGAAGCTCCGCAGATATTGAGGTTTGACCGCGGCCACAAATGCTTTGTCGTGCGGCACGGGCAGCGTGGTGTCCGGGTTTACGCCGGCCGTCAGTAGGGCGGTGAAGAGCGCGGTGTCGTCTGTAATCATCGCGTGCGCGAGGAGCGGCACATTCGTGCCCTGCTTCATCGGCGGCGCCGGATGACGGCTGATGAGCAGTTTCGTGAGCTGGCCGTTCTTAGCTGTCAGTGCGAGGTCGAGCGCGCGATAGGTGCCGGGCGTCCATTCCAGCGTGGAAGGCGCACGGTTCAGGACGGCTCCGATAATCCGCTCGTCGCCCGTCTCGCACGCGAGCTCGATGAGATTGCCGGTCGCACCGATCCCGGGCTGAATCTCTGCCATCGTCGGCAGCAGTAGCTCGACAGCGGCCTGATTCCGGGATGCGATTGCGTGGTGCGCAGCCGTCCGCCCGTGAACATCCGCGGCGTTCAGATTGGACGAACGAGACACCAGGGCACGGAGTAGCTCCCCGTTATCGTAGCTGGCGGCGATCATCGCCGGCGTCGTTCCGGTATGATCTGCCACGTCGACGTTCGCACCGGCGTCGAGGAGGCGCTGCACCATCGCGGCGTCGTGCTGCATCGTGGCTTTCAGCAGCGGCGTCGTGCCGGTTTGGTCGGCGATGTTGACGTCAGCCTTTCGGTCGAGCAGGCGTTGCGCGATCGCGCCGTCCTGGTTTGAAATCGCGAGCAGCAGCGGCGTGGTGCCAGATCGGTCAACGATGTTGACGTCAGCCTTGCCGTCGAGCAGCCGTTGGGCGATTGCGCCGTCCTGATTTG
>DATHXZ010000399.1:0-3514 GCA_035459405.1 Chthoniobacterales bacterium | reverse complement strand
GCTCATCGTTGCCGAGAAGCAAACATCCAACAGCGAAGTGTCATGATGGCGTGCCTGATCGATTCACGGAATGCTTTTCAGCTGTTCGGATGCTCGCGACGAAGATGCGGATAAGTTCGTCGCTTTCTGACAACATCGGGCGGACGGCGGCTCGAGGCGGGGCACCCGTTGAACTAGAAGCAGCCATCGGCGGGTTTCGCGCAGCTCCTTGAGGCAGATCTTCAGCTTATGGATGAAGTCGGCCGGCGATTCTGCCGATTCCGCTTCGCCATCATTCGGGAGCGGCGAAGTGCCGGATCGGAGAAGCTGCCCCGCAACGTGGTTAGCCTCCCGATCTTTCGGCAATTCTCGTACAATTCGCATGATAGCGGCCGCGAATTCCAGCAGCCGTTCTTCCAGGTCAAACACCCGTTCCTCGACGCGAGCCGCAGCGTCATCTCGGGCATCGTATCCACCGTCACTTCGATGTTCGGTGTTCGGTGTTGGATGTTCGATGTTTCCCCCTTCTCCGTTCATCGGCGACCCGCATAGCCCCACCGCACCTCGTCGAACTTCTCCAGTTGCCTAACGAGCACATCGAGGATCAGCCCGATGACGCCGATCATCACCATGCCTGCGACGACAAGGTCGTAGCGTTTGCCCGCATTCCGCGCGTCGATGATCAGATAACCGAGCCCGCTATTCACGGCAATCATCTCGGCTGCGACGACGACGAGCCATGCCACGCCGAGCGCGATGCGGATCCCGGTGATGATCTGCGGAAGACTTGCGCGCAAGATTACCTGCCGGAAAAGCTCGCCGCGGCTGAGTCCGAAGTTCTGCGCCGCGCGCAGATAGACTGGCTGCATGTTCTGCACAGCGGCCGTTGCTGAGACGGTGATCGGGAACACGCTTGCCAGGAAGATGAGGGAAATCGGCGCCAGGTCGGTAACGCCGAAGGCGAGGATGGCGATCGGAATCCAGGCGATCGGCGAGATCGGCCGGAAGATCTGGATCAAGGGGTTGAACGCCTGATACGCGCGGCTGTACCAACCGAGTAGCAGCCCGAAAGGGACGCCAACCAGAACGGCCAGGGCAAAGCCCCAAGTCACGCGGAAGAGCGACGCAACGATGTACTTCAGCAGGAGGCCGCGCTGCGCGAGCTCTGCAATACCGAGTGCGACTTGCCACGGCGTCGGGAACAGGTCACTGCGCGACAGTTTCACGGCCGCATCCCAGCCAACGAGAAACGCAATGCTTACGCCAAGCGGCAACGCCCAGCCCAGCCACTTCCGGCCCGGGGGGGCTGCAGCTTTCGGTGAGACGACGAGCGTGCGTGCGCGCGACTCCGTGATCGCCGGGTGCTCGATGACGTCGCTCATTGTTGAGCCGTCGTGTATGCGTGCGGCTGGACCGCATCATCGGCCGGCGCGAACGAATCATCGACGTAATCGTCGAAGTGCGCTGTGCCCTGCAGAATGCCGGATTCTTTCGCGAGGACCTCGATCTCTTCGAAGTTCGCGCGCGCCGGCTTCAGCTGGCTGTACTTCACACGATCCGGCGGTTTGCTCAGCACGAAGCTCAGCAGCCGCGGGTCCTGGTTGTAGTAGCCCTTGCTCACGAAATCCGCCGCGGCCATCCGGTTGTCCATGCTGGCGTCAAGCCATCTGCCACTTTTCGCGATGCCATCGACCAGCTCCTGCACCTGCGCGCGTTGGTTCTTGATGACATCCTCCCGCACCGCGAGCACGCACGAGATGAATCCCGGCCAAACGTCCTTCAGCCGATAGAGCGCGCGTCCGTAACCATCCATCTCTGCTTGCCCTGGAAATGGCTCGCCTGACGTGATCGCGTCGACTGAGCGCGAGTAGAGTGCGGCCGGCATATCCGGCGGCGGCATCTCGACGAGGTTCACGTCGTTCAAGCTCATCCCGGCCTTCTTCAGCTCACGGTAAAAGATGAGCCGATGGTTCGCGTAACGCCCCGGCACCGCGACCGTTTTCCCTTTCAGGTCCTGGGTGCGAAAGATGCCGGAGTCCTTATGCACGATCACGTCGCCGCCTTCGCGGTGGCCGAGATACACGATCTTGATCGGCACGCCCTGCTCGCGTAGCGCCATCGCCATCGGTGCGAGAATGAACGTCGCTGACGTGTAGCCGGAGAGATACGCCTCTTTCAGCTCAGGCCACGCGTGGAACCGCACCGGGTCGAACGTGCTTGTCCCGGTCTTCTGCTTGTTGATGAAGTCAGTCACCGGGCACGTCAGGTGGCAGGTTACCGGCAGGAATCCGACGCGGAACTTATCTCCGCCGCCGGGGGCACCAGCCGCACGTCCGGCAAATACGTTCAGGTTCAGCGCGCTATGCAGCAGCGTAATCCCGGTCAGGATTACGACGGCGGCAGCGGCGATGGTCTTTCCGAAGGACATGCGGATTCGCGGGCGGGAATGTTGCTCCGCGCAGGCGCGGAATCAACAGCCGCAGTCGGGCTACAGGAGCTGATACGGATCGACGTCCACAGAGGCGATCACGTCTTCGGGGAGCGGGAGCTTGTCGAGTGTCTCGCGAACGAGCCGGCTCAGCCGCATAATTGCTTCGCCGCGCATGAGGATGTGGAAACGGAACTGGCCCTGCAGCTTCTCGAGTGGCGCGGGTGCGGGCTCGCTGAGGATGAATTCATCCGGTAAGGCCTCCCGGAGGCGCCGCGCGATTGTTTCGGCGGAAAACTTCGCCCGGGCTTCATGTGCTGACCGGACGGTCAGCAGCACGGCATGGCGGAACGGCGGGAAATCGCAGCGTTCGCGGAACTCCAGCTCCTGATCGAAGTAGCCGGTGAAATCGTGATGCCGTGCAAACTGAATCGATGGGCTGAAAGGCGTGAACGTTTGCACGAACACTTCGCCGGGCGTTTCCCCACGCCCCGCGCGGCCGGCGACTTGTGTGAGTAACTGGAAGGTCCGCTCGCCGGCGCGGAAGTCCGGCAGATGCAGCGCGAGATCGGCGTTGATGATTCCGACGAGCGTGACGTTTGGGAAGTGCAGGCCTTTGGCGATCATCTGTGTGCCGACGAGGATGTCGATCTTGCCCGCGCGGAACGCGCGCAGCGTTTCGCGATACGCATCCTTGCGCGTCATCGTGTCGGCATCCATGCGGCGCACTTCCGCCTGCGGAAACAATTGCGTGACATGCGCCTCCACCTTCTCCGTGCCGAACCCTGAGTAGATCAGCGCGTCCTGGTGACACGCGGGGCATTTCTTCGGCACTGCGGCGGTGTGTCCGCAGAGATGGCAGGTCAGGCGCGAGGCGGTGCGATGGAACGTGAGCGCCACGCTGCAATTCGGGCATTCGCGCGCTTCGCCGCACTCGCTGCAAAGCAGGGAAGTCGAGAAGCCGCGGCGGTTGAGGAAAAGGATCGTCTGCTCCCGTTTCTCGAGCCGCGCGATGATCGCCGTATGCAGCTTTTCGCCGACGATGGTGAGCGATTTTGCCTTTCGTTTCTCCTGTCGCAGATCGACGACGCGGATGAGCGGCATCTG
>DATHXZ010000398.1:0-4676 GCA_035459405.1 Chthoniobacterales bacterium | reverse complement strand
CGGGCTGCAGGAGAGCGGTAAAATCAAAAGTTTCTCCACGCCCGCCGCGCTCGCCCTCTCACCGGCTCGCGCGCAGGCGAATCGGGAGTCGCTGGCCACCATCGATCTCGCCGCGTCCCGCGCTGCGCTTGAAGAAGCAGTGGCATCCGAGGGGTTCACGTCCGAAACCTTCGCATCGGCCTTCACGCTTCTGGATGAACTCGCGAGAGTCGCGCAACCCGAGGCTGAATTGCCGGACTGGCGCACGCTTTTGCCAAAGTCGTCGAGCTGGTGGTTCCTGGTCGATCGTTACTTTGCACACGATCCCCTGCTCACCACCGGGTTCGTGACCACGAACGAGCCAATCGACCAGGCGCAGAAAGCGATGCTGACACGGGAGATGCCGATCGAGGGCTTACCAATGACGCTTTCCGGCTGGAGCTTCACGCTCGCCGATCTCGTGCCGTGGTCGCAACGCCAGTTGATCGTGATCAGCGCGTTCATGGCCGTCTTCGAGATCGGGCTGCTCGCGTTGCTTTATCGCGATTGGCGGCTGTGGATCATTCACATTTTGACGCTCACGTTCGGCGTCACCGCGATGATCGCGTCGATGAAGCTGATGCATATCCCGCTCAACATTCTCAACGTGCTGGCATTCCGCCTCGTGCTGGCGGTGGGCGTCGACTACGGCATTTACGTCATGCTGATGTGGCAAAAGGCGCGTGAGCTCGAGCACGACGTCGCGGGCGTGATCAAGCCGGTGATTCTGGCGGGGCTGACCGCTGTTGCCGGCTTCGGCGCGCTCGGATTGGCAAACAATCCGACGCTCGGCGGCCTTGGCATAGCCTGTGCCCTCGGCATCTTCTGGAGTCTCGTGGCGACGGTTTTCTTCGCCTTGCCGGCCGCTGCGGCAGCTGAACCGAAGGTCTGGCGCGAAGAATCTACGGGAACCCGCGTCAAACAACCCGATCATGTTTAACTCCGACTTCATCCCGACAAGGCATTGTAGAATGGCGCCCGTGTCAGACGCCATTCGGACGGTATCGCCGCGCGTCGAGGCGTTTCACAGAAACGCCCTACAGAAACTGCTGTTTATCTTCATCTTCGCGTTCAACGGCGTTGTTGCGGCGGAGCCGCTCGCGCCCGCCGAAGTGAAAACGCTCCTCGGCCGCATCCGGGAAAAGCGCGCGGCGTCGCCGCAGATGCAGGCGGATTTCCAGGAAGAAAAGACGATGAAGATGATGAACAAACCGATCTCCAGCTCGGGCAAGGTTTGGTTCCAATCGCCTGACAAATTCCGCCGCGAGCTGCGCGGGAACGCGCCGAGCACGACGGTGAGCAACGGGCAGGTGCTTTGGATTTACTACCCGAAATTCGAGTCGGCCGAGAAATACACGCTCGGCAAACGTTCGCCGCTCGACGCGGGGATCGCGGCGATCACCGCCAGCCTGAACCTCCAAGACGTCGAGCAGACGTACAACATCACGGCTTCACGCGAGGGCAACGGCTACGTACTGCAGCTGACGCCGAAGGCGGCTGCCATGAAGAGAATGCTCCAGCAGTTCACTATCCGGATGGACGAATCGCTTCAGGTGCAACGCACCGAGATGCTGCAGCCGAACGGCGATCGCATCGTGACGACCTACGCGAATGAAACTCGGGAATCGATCCCCGCCTCCACATTCGAGTATACACCGCCGGCCGGCACGAACGTGACGACGCCGCTCGGCGGCTAAGGCTCGCGAGCGCTACGCGCCAGATTGTTTCGCCTAGCCAGCGTACTGCTGCGCGATCGGCATCCGCCGGCCGATCCCAAAAGCGCGGCTCGTCACCTTGATCCCGGGTGCTGCCTGCTCGCGCTTATATTCGTTCAGATCGACGCGCCGTTGAACCCAGCGGACCGTCCGCTCATCAAACCCGCGCGCCGCGATCTCTTGCGCGCTCAGGTTCTCCTCGACGTATAGCCGCAGGATTTCATCGAGCGTGTCATACGGCGGCAACGTGTCCTGATCGACCTGGTCCGGCTTCAGTTCTGCGCTCGGCGGTTTCTCGATCGTCGACCAGGGGATGGTTTCGCGTTCCCGGTTCATCCAGCGCGCGAGCTCGTAGACCATCGTTTTCGGCACGTCGCTGAGCACAGCGAGGCCGCCGGCCATATCGCCGTAGATCGTGCAGTAACCGACTGCCAGCTCGCTCTTGTTGCCCGTCGTGAGCAGGAGGTGACCGAACTTGTTGGAAAGCGACATCAGGACCATGCCGCGGAGGCGCGACTGCATGTTTTCTTCGGTCGTGTCTTCCGGCAGACCCGCGAACACTTCTTTGAACTGCCCCTTGAAGCACGTAAACGAGTCGCCGATCGGAATCTGGAGGCATTCGATTCCGAGATTACGCGCGAGCGCGAGCGCATCATCAATGCTGCCGCGCGACGAATAGGGGCTCGGCATCGAAACACCGACGACGTTCTGTGAGCCGAGCGCGTCGACCGCGATCGCCGCGACGACGGCTGAATCGATGCCGCCGCTCAGCCCAAGGACAGCGGACTTGAAGGCGCACTTGTGCAGGTAATCGCGAACGCCGAGCGAGAGCGCGTTGAACAATTCCTCATTAGGATCACGTGGCGCTGACTCTACAGGCTGTGCATCCGTCACATCGACCACCGCATCCGCTTCGCGGAACCCGGCGAGCTCGGCGATCAGTTCGCCACTCCCATTCACGGCGAGCGAATCGCCATCGAAGACAAGCTGATCATTCCCGCCCACCGCGTTGCAGTAGTAAATTGAAACGCGGTAGCTGCAGGCGATCGACGCGAGAAGTTCGCGCCGCGTGCGCGGCTTCCCGATACTGAAGGGCGATGCGCTGAGATTCACAATCAGCTCTGCGCCTTTTTCGACCAGGCAACCGACCGGGTCCACCTCGTAGTAGGGCCGCGTCAGGTAGGACTGGGTCCAGATGTCCTCGCAGATCGTCACTCCCACCCTGCGCCCGCGGATCAGCAGCGGCTCGACGGCCGGAGCGGGCTCGAAATAGCGATCTTCATCGAAAACATCGTACGTCGGCAGAAGCGACTTGTGCACTTTCCGGATCGGCGCGCCCTGCTCGAGAATGGCAGCGGAATTGTGGAACGGTTTGCCGCGACCTTCGTTCGGATCGATGAAGCCAACGAGCAACGCCGCGCTTCCGGTTCGCTCGTGAAGCTGCCGCACAATCTCGAGGTTCTCGGGCACGAAGCGCGACTTGAACACGAGATCCTGCGGCGGGTAACCGGTGATCGCCAGTTCCGGAGTGATGACCAAATCGGCACCAGCGGCGGCGAGCCGGTCATAGGCGGAGGCGATCTTCTCGAAGTTGCCCTTCAGATCCCCGACAGTGGGATTAATCTGTGCAAAGCCGATCTTCATCGCGCGCTCTGCAGCGTATGGCGCTGCATCATGCGCGGCAATGGCTTTCCCCATCGTACGGCGCGCGGCCGGAATCAGCGCGTGGCGGTGATTTGGTCCGGCGACGTATTCTTGTAGCCGGCGTTTAGAGCGTCATCGGCGCCGGTCACAAATACTTTGCCCCATTGGATCAGGCAGGCGGCAAAGAACCCGGCGATCGCGCACAGGATGACCTTCTGAAGAAACGTGGCGTGCATTAGCCCCATCTTGAGCAGATCGGGTGCCATCAGCCTCGCTTACCAGAACCCCCACTGGCGCGTGTTCATGATCCAGACGCCGAGGAGCAGATTCGTGATCGCGTGCGCCAGCACACAAGCGCCGAGGCTCCGCGTGCGGTAGGCAATCCAGTTATAGAGCGCGCCGGTGGCAAGCGCGGCCGGCCAGTCGGCAGTCAAGTGTACCAGCATGAAACCGACAGTCACTGCACCAAATGACAACCAGGTAAACTTCCCGAACGGCACCGCATCGAATTTCTCGTCCACGAAGTACCGGAGCAGGAATCCCCGCCAGAAGATCTCCTCGACGAGCGGAACGACGATGACCAATCGGACGAACCGAAGGATCACAGTGGACCAGTAGCCGCGCGGCTGCGCAGTGAAGCCTTCCGGATTGAAGCCTTCGGTTCGCGACCCGGCACCGAAGAACGCCTGCGGCGAAATCCAGAGCACGAAAACGGCGATCGCGATGGCTCCCGCAAACAACGGCTGCCTCATGCCGTGAAAATCGTACTCCCGCCAGAACCAGAATAGGATGATCGCGCAGATCAGCGTCTGCAGCGGGTAAACCCAATACTCGGGCGCATCGAGCCAGAAGGATCCGCCGATTTTCTTCAAACCCGCGACAACAGCTAACGCAGCCATGAAGACCGCCATTGGCATGACATAGGCTGCTAGCTTGCGTCTGCTATCGCTCGTGCTTACAACATCCATATAGCGTCCCGCGGGACGCCTACCTTACCCGATGACGCCGAACCGCAACAGGCAGTCTGACGCCCGCGAGACGGATCCCGAGAAGCTTGCCAAGCTTCTGGAGATCGAGCTGATGCAGAAGCGTGCGGGCTGGCAACAAGCGAAGGCGCGGCGAGGCACTTATCGCACACTTAGTTTCCTCTTCCTCTTCGCAGTCATCCTTGCTGCGTTCGTCGCGTTCTATCTTCTCGCCTCGTCGGAGCGCCCGGCGCCGACGCAGGACAGGTCCGCACCAGCAGCATCTCCCTAGATGGACGCCAGCAGGGATGCACGGGTACTCGCGGCCGAGGAG
>DATHXZ010000397.1:0-3520 GCA_035459405.1 Chthoniobacterales bacterium | reverse complement strand
ATCCTGCTTCGGGTAGGCGATTCGCGTGTGCAGCATTGTCATCAGCGTAAAGCGGAACCGCTCCGCGATCGTGTTCAGCTCGGCGAGCGTCAGATCGGATTCGTCCAGCTGTTTGTCGGCGACGCGCTGCGCGATGAGGTCCGTGACAAGCTGCTCGATTTTCTGCGGCGTTGGTTTTTCCAGGCTGCGCGACGCGCTTTCAACCATGTCCGCGAGGCTGATGATCGCACTCTCCTTCGTCTGCGGCTTCGGACCGGCGTAGCGGAAGCTTTCTTCCTTCACTTCGGGGATGTCCTCCGCCCGCATGTTCATGATCTTGCCGCCCGCGCGGGCGTCTTCCTGCTGCTGCAACGCCCGTTTGTAGAAGTAGTAGACGAGCGACGTGCCGTGATGCTCCTGGATGATGTCGATGATGCGGCGGTTCAGGTCGTGTTTGAGCGCGAGATCGACACCTTCTTTCACGTGCGCGAGGATGATCAACGCGCTCATCGACGGCGCCAGGTCGTCGTGCGGGTTGCGCTCGTAGTTCATATTCTCGGTGAAGTAGTCGGGCTTAACGAGCTTGCCGACGTCGTGGAAGTAAGCACAAACGCGGCAGAGCGTGCCGTTGGCGCCGATGGCTTCCGCGGCGGCTTCGGCGAGGTTGGCCACCACCAGGCTGTGGTGATACGTCCCCGGCGCTTCGATGGTCATTCGGCGGAGCAGCGGGTGATTCAAATCTGACAGCTCGAGCCACGAGATGTCTGTCGTGATTCGGAACATCTGCTCGATCATCGGCAGCATGCCGCCGACGATGGTCGCGGTCAGAATTCCGTTACCGATCGCCAGCGCACTCTGGATTGCGAGGAGCTGCCAGTTGTTGTTCCCGGGCGTGAAGAGGTCGATCGGGCCGATGAGCCCGAATGCGAGCGAAAGCAGCCAGATCGTCAGACCAACCCCGAAGCCGGCGCGGATCAAGCGGCTGCGCTTCCGCACCTGCAAGGTGAGATAGACGGCCACGAACCCGCTGATGACGGCGGTGGCGAGGAGCGGTCCGTCGAAATTACCGAAGAGAAGCCGCGTCCACAATCCGACAAACACCGCAGCGTACAATCCGTGGTTACGCCCGAGCAAGACGCTCAGCACGAGCGGAGCAAACGCATACGGTGCGACGACGGCGGCAACGCTCGGCGTGAGAAATTCGATGGTCCCGCTCTCCGCCACGGCGAGCACCGCCTTTGTGCCGGCGAGCTGCACGAACATGACACCGAAGACGAGCAGCACCCGTGAGCCGCGAACGAATGTTCGTGGCTGATTGATCGACAGCTGGATCACGGCAGCCGCAAAGAAGAGCAACGCGACGACGAAATTCTTTGTCGGCTCCGGCTGATCGCCCGAGAAGATCAGGGCGGCCAGACCAGCGGCGAACGCGGCGAGAATCAGCACCTTTACGTATGGCGCGTACTCGAGGCGCTGCGCCAGCTCGTTAGGCAAGTGCCGTCGGCGCTTCTTGCCCGAGGCGAGACCGCGCTTAACCAGCTTATTACGCCTGAGGAACTCGAACATGCGAGACTACTTACGCCCGCCGCCACCCGGCACGTTCGCGGGCGAACGATGCTGCTGGTAGGCGTTGATGATCGCGCGCACCAGCTGGTGGCGCACGACGTCGCGTTCATTGAAGTAGACCATCGAAATCCCGGGAACCGCTTTCAGTGCCTGAAGGGCCTCCACAAGACCCGACCGCTTGTTGGAAGGCAAGTCGATTTGCGTGACGTCGCCGGTGACCACGCACTTCGAATTTGCGCCGATGCGTGTGAGCAGCATGAACATCTGTTCGGTCGTGGTGTTCTGCGCCTCGTCCAGAATGACAAACGCGTTCGCGAGGGTGCGGCCACGCATGTAGGCGAGCGGCGCGACTTCGATTGTCTGCCGTGCCATGAGACGCTCGATCTCTTCCGGCTCCAGCATGTCGCGCAATGCGTCGTATAGCGGGCGCAGGTACGGCGTGATCTTCTCCTGGAGATCGCCCGGAAGAAATCCGAGCGCTTCGCCGGCCTCGACAGCGGGGCGCGTCAGGACGATTCGGTTTACCTGCTCCTTCTTCAGCGCCGCGACTGCCATTGCGACTGCCAGGTATGTTTTGCCAGTACCGGCGGGCCCGATTCCGAAAACCACATCGTGCTTCTGAATCGCCTCGACGTAATTCCGCTGCCCGAGCGTGCGCGTGACGATCGGCGCCTTTCGAGACGAGGTGGCGATCTTGACGTCCACCGCATCGCTCAGATTTTCGGAGCGCGATTCGGTCACGGAGTTGAGCGCGTAACTGAATTCATGTTTGTGGATATCCACGCCTTTCTGCCTCGCCTGCTCGAGCTGGTCGAAGACACGCTGCGCACGGTCGAGTTGCTCGGGCTCCCCTTCCAGCTTCACCCACCCTTCGCGTGTGGTCACGCGGACGCCGAGAGCATCCTCGAGGGTCTTGAGCAGCTTGAGGTCGTTCGCATAGAGCGCCTGCAAAGCGCGGGCGCTCTCGAATTCCAGCGTGCGCGATTCAGGCATCAAACGCCTGCCGGGCAGTGATGTGGTTGCTCACGGCAGGATGACGAGGGTGGACCGGACGTTCGCCCATCATCGCATCGCCTAGCGGAATCCGTAAACCAGCGCCCAGTGGGTGCGCTCTTCCGGCGACTGCTCGACGCTGACAATGATGTAATAGGTTCCGGTCGCTGCGGGCGTGATGCGCGCAGCGGCGAACTGGCCCTTCTGCCAGCTGTCCGGCTGCTCCACCAGTTTGCCTTCGGCGTCGTAAATGTGCACAGACATCGACGCCTTCTCGACGTCGGTGCCCAGCCAGAACCAGTACTCGTTCCCCTTGAACAACTGCTGGCGAACCGCCTTCTTCTCGCCGGAGCCAAGGTCACCGCCCCAGAAGTCTTCGCGGACTTGGAAGCCTTCCTTGACGTAAGGCTCCGCCGCCTGGAGCGCGAAAGACTGCGCGTCGTCGACCGAAGCAAACGCGGCCGGGATGATCGCCGCCATTATTGCGACGCCGAGCACGGCGCACGAGATGCGTTTCATAATGGCGTTCATGTGATCCCCGTTACTGGGCCTTCGTGACAATCGCCTGATCCAGACGTGTCGTGATCTCGTTAACTTTTTTCACCGCGTCGGCGCTAATCGGCGCGCCGCCGACGTCGATCAACGGGCGGACTTCAACCAGTGCGGTCTGGATCTCCTGCAACAGCTTCGAGTTGAACTCAGGCATTCCTGAGAGCCGCTCCTGGAAGTATGTGAGCAACTGCGGCTGGTTCAGCAACTCGGCGCCGTCTGGAGTGAACTGCTTGTTCACGACCGATGTGAGCACTTCGGTGCCGCGCAGCCAACCCCCGAGACTGACCAGGTACGACAGCTTTTTGTCATCCATCGCGTTCATCGCCTCCTGCACGCTGTTCTGTGTGCGGTCGAGCTCGCGTCGCACATCCGGCCAATTGCGCTTGTCCGCCGCTTCCGTAATCGCCTTGGCGTGCGGCGTGATGGACTC
>DATHXZ010000396.1:0-4350 GCA_035459405.1 Chthoniobacterales bacterium | reverse complement strand
GAGGCGCGGTACGAGCCGCCGTTGCTCGCCGGCTACGTGCGAGAAGGGGCGAAGAACTACCGCTCCGGTCTGCGCATCCGGAACGCGATCGACGTGGAGAATCTGTGCAGCTGCTGGGAATCGCGCTCGGCTGGGAAAATTTGCGCGCATTCCGTTGCCGTCGGACTCGCTTACCTCAACCCTCCGCCTCCTGCGCCGACGCCAGCCGCTGCACCGGCCAGCCCTGCAGAAGACGTATCGTCGCAACGCTTCGTTCCTGAAGGGACGCCCGGCGCGTCCCTCGTAACGCTGCACATCATCCTGCCGCCAAACTTCACGAGCACGTGGCAGAAGGGACAAACGACGATTGTCGTTGAGGTGGAAACGTCAGGCCGGCGTGCGCTGATTTCGACGCTGCGGAAAAATGCGACGTTCGCCTGCGATGCAGCCGATCTCGCGCTGATCGAAGGCTTACGGCCGATCCCGGCGATCTTCGCCAGCGGCATGGCGAGCTTGTCGCGCGACGGCTTCCTGCGGCTGCTGCCGTCGTTACAAGGCCATCCGCGCGTCACGTTCGGCAAAGCGACTCGCGTGAAGATCTCCTCCGCGGCGCTGCGCCCGGAGCTGCTGATCGACTCGCGTCGCGATGGCGGCATCTCAGTGAAAGCGAACCTGCCATCAAACGCGCTACTCCTCTGGAATGCAACCGACGCATGGCTCCTGCGGAACGACGAATTCGTCCGTTGTGGCGAAGCATTGGCGGCAGGCTCAACGCATCTGATCGAGCGTCCGCTGCTGCTGCCCGCTGACCGCGCACTGCATTTTCTCGCGTTCGATCTGCCGCGGCTGCGCGACGCATTCGATGTGCGTGCCGGAGAGGGCGTGCGCCTGCCGGAGATCGCGTCGGCGACGCCGGCCTTCGAGCTGCGGATTGCCGGCACCTTGAACAGCATCGCCGCAGACCTGCTCTGCACCTACGGCAATCGCGCGCCGATCAGAGCTCTGGCGAATGCACAGGATCAGTTTGTGTTCCGTGATCCGGATAACGCCGACCGCGTGCTGATGCGGAGCGCGGCGGCGGAAAATGCCGCGGTTACGCGCCTCGAGCAGATGGGTTTCGCCCGAACCGACGCCGGCAGTCTTGTGCTGCATGGCCAGTCGGAGGTGGTCCGTTTCTTCGCGGGCGCGTATGCGCGGCTGCAGCGCGAGTGGAAGGTGACGCTGACGGCGCAGGTCGAGAAGTGGACGAACGAGATCGAACGCGTGACGCCGAAGCTCGAGATCGTCGGTTCGGGCCAGGATTGGTTCGAGGTGCGGTACTCGCTCACCACTCCCGGCGGTCAGGAGTTTTCGAATGCCGACATCCAGCGGCTGCTTCGCTCCGGGCAATCTCAGACGCGGCTCCGCAATGGGAAACTCGCCGTGATCGACACTGCCGGGCTGGAAGACTTCGAGCAGGTGATCCGCGACTGCGATCCGGCCCAGACACAGCCCGGGTTGTATCGCATCAATCGCGCGCATGCTGCCTACGTCGAGGAAACAGCGCGCGAGATTGGATCAGCGGTCGCCGATCGCCGCGAGGCCTTGCGGAAGTTCATCACCGGGCGCGCAGCGCCGGCTGACGCAAAGGCCAAGCTCGGCACGCTTGCGCAGACGTTGCGCGAATATCAGCTGGCGGGCTTTGAGTGGCTGACCCGGCTTGCGGCAAACAACCTCGGCGGCATCCTCGCGGACGAGATGGGCCTTGGCAAAACCGTGCAAACGCTCGCATTCTTGCGCGCGCACAAAGGTGAGGCACCGGCGTTGATTGTCTGCCCGACTTCGCTCGTGACAAATTGGGAAAACGAGGCGCGCAAGTTCACGCCGGAACTAAAGACGCTCGTGTTGGAAGGACCCGATCGCGCCAAGCTCTTCAGCCAGATTGCCGACGTCGATATCGTGATCACGAGCTACGCCTTGCTGCGCCGCGATATCGACGAGCTGCGGCAATTCGAGTTCTCCACCGCTGTCCTCGACGAAGCGCAGCACATCAAGAACCCAGAGACGCAAAACGCCCAGTCTGCCTACGCGCTACGAGCGACGCGCCGCTTCGTCCTCACGGGTACACCGATGGAGAATTCAGTGCGCGATCTCTGGTCGATCATGAACTTCGCCCTCCCTGGCTACCTCGGCACGCGCAGCGATTTCCGCGAGCGCTATGAGCTACCGCTCGGTCGCGGAGCTGCGCCCGATGTGCAACGCCGGTTGTCGCGCCGCTTGCAGCCGTTCCTTCTGCGGCGGCGCAAACGGGACGTGGCGAAAGATCTGCCGGAGAAGCTCGAGCAGATCCTGCCGTGCACCCTCACGAACGCGCAACGCAGCGCGTACGACGCGCTTCTGCGCGAAATCCAGCAAGGCCTCGGCGCTTCAGGCAGGAACACCAACGTCGGCGCGCAGCGCATGAAGATGCTGACGGGCCTCCTCCGTTTACGGCAAGTCTGCTGCGACCTGCGGCTGGTCGGATTGGAGAAAGGCGCAGACCAAACCTCGGCGAAGCTCGACCTGCTGGACGAGTTGCTCGAAGAAGCGATCGATGGCGAGCACCGCGTGCTCGTCTTTAGTCAGTTCGTCTCGATGCTGCACCTCGTCCGCGAGCGGCTCGAAGCGCGCGAGATTCCGTTCTGCTATCTCGATGGGGCGACCAAGGAGCGTCAGGAAGTCGTGAATCGCTTCGGACAAGACGCCGCGATACCGGTGTTCCTCATCAGCCTGAAAGCTGGCGGTGTCGGGTTGAATCTCTCCGCTGCGGACACAGTGGTTCACTTCGACCCGTGGTGGAATCCTGCCGTCGAAGCGCAAGCGACCGATCGCGCGCACCGCATTGGCCAGACACGCGTCGTCACGGCCTACAAGCTGATCACCCGCGACACGGTGGAGGAAAAGATCCTGCGCCTCCAGGAGAAGAAGCGCGCGGCGATCGATGCCGCAATCGAGAGCGAAGAGCCGTTGATGAACGGCCTGACGACGGAAGAGCTCGAGGAGCTGCTCTCATAGCGACTGGAGCTACCCCGCATGGATTCGAACCATGAATAACGCCTCCAAAGGGCGCTGTGTTACCGTTACACCACGGGGTATTGTTGACGAACTGTTGACGGATAGCGGCGCTTTCGGCGGCTCAACCAACGATGCGTCGCACTTCATTAAAACTGACAATCACCAAAGTAAACGGGCAAAAGTACTACTGCGTCACACTGCCGAGACTCGGTCGCGGCCGGCTGCGCAGATTCTTCCGCGATCGAGCTGAGGCCGAGTCATTTTTGGCCCAGAAAAAGACCGAGAAAGAGGCCAACGGCGCGTCCGCTGTATCAATGCCAGAACGGCTGCGAATCGAGGCAATAGCCTGCGAACAGCTGCTCGCGCCGTTCGGGAAGCGATTGTCAGAAGCGGTCGAGTTCTACGTCGCTCACCTCCGCGCGGTATCCACGAGCAAAACGGTTGCGCAAACCGTTGACGAGATGATCCGCGAAAAGCGAGCGGATGGACTATCGCAGCGATACGTTGCTGATCTGCGGGTGCGCCTTGCGCGATTCACACAGACGTTCGGCCAGCAAATCATCGCAACCGTCGACGCTCCACTGATTGACGAATGGCTCCGCTCGCTCGCTGTCAGCGGTGTGACACGCAACACATTCCGTCGGCGGCTCGCAGCACTGTTCAGTTTTGCCAAATCTAAGCGGTACCTCACGACGAGCCCGCTCCGCGATGTTGCGCGGGCGAAAGAGGTGCAGAGCGAGGTGGGAATTCTCACGGTCGACGAGCTGACGACGCTTCTGCAATCTGCAAGTTCAGAAACGCTGCCCTTCTGGGCCATCGGAGCATTCGCGGGTCTGCGCAGAGCTGAGCTCGAACGTCTCGATTGGGTCGATGTCGATCTTGAGGACCGGCATATAACAGTGCGGGCGGAAAACGCCAAAACAGCGGCTCGGCGCATCGTCAACATCGAGCCGAACCTGCTCGCCTGGCTGTCGTCGTACGGGGGTCTCGGCGGACCAGTGTGCCCGCCAAACCTACAGCTCAAGATCAACGACGACAGAGCAAGGGCGGGTTTACTGCGGGGATGGCCACAGAACGCGCTGCGACACAGCTTCGGCTCGTATCACCTCGCCATGTATCAAGACGCTGCGGCGCTAGCCCTGCAGATGGGCAACAGCCCAGCCGTGATTTTCCGACACTACCGCGAGCTGGTGAAACGACGCGACGCGATCCGATACTGGCAGATCGAGCCCGACACGATCGCCGCTCCCGAAGTGATCGTCGCAGCGGACCGGCATTCTTCAGCTGGAGTGCCAGACCGTGTCCCAGCGGCCGCCTAGTTGCCGCACGCGCGTCAGC
>DATHXZ010000395.1:0-3720 GCA_035459405.1 Chthoniobacterales bacterium | reverse complement strand
GAATCAGCGTGCGACGCTCCCGCTCCGCATCACGGCGCAGGCGCGGGCGGTTTGGCGACGATGATGGAGACGCGGCGATTCAGCGCACGGCCCGCGGGATTGTCGCTGCCGTCGGGATTGGTGTTCGGCGCGATTGGGTTTTCCTCGCCGCGACCACTCGCGGAGATGTTTGCCACGTTTACGCCGCCATTTTTGACAAGCCATTCCGTCACGGTGGTGGCGCGCTCGCGCGAGAGCTGGAGGTTCACCTCTTTGCCGCCTTTCGCGTCAGTGAAACCCTCGACGGTCACTTTGCTTTCGGGGAACTGCGAGAGCACAACGCCGACTTTCTTGAGCGCCTCTTCCGCGGCGGCTTTCAGCACCGCCTTGTCGTAGTCGAAGAGGAGGTCGCCGGAGAGATTCATGCTCAGCGATTGCGCGCTTTGCTGCGCCTGCATTTCCTGCCGCATTTTCTCGAGGTCGAGTTCTCTCCGCTGCAGCTCGAGCGTCTTCTTCTCGACGTCCAGCCTTTGTCTATCGAGCTCGACTTCCTTCTTCTTCAGCTCATCGGCGCTTTGCGCGTGAGAATTGGCGACTGCGCCGCAAACAAGCGCGCCACAGAGGAGGGAAAGGAGCGAGATCTTCATCATCAAAGGATACGAGCTTCCGGCGGCAGCTGAGCTTACCTTCCAAAACGATCGCGCATGCGCAGCTCCACCGATGCTGAGAGCCGCAACACGGGTAGATTATTCCGCGCCGTCATAACCCGTTCGTTCTCGAGCCGAAGACGAAGTGCTGATTTTCAAATCACCCTCACCTGGCGCTTCGCGCGCCGCCTCCCGCCCCGATTACGAACACACCCGGCCTATGTCCGCCTCTCCCCGACGGGGAAGATTGAGGTGAGGGCGGAACCTGTATCTCGGGTGGCAAGACGAAGCAGGCTCCGCCGCGAAACACATCGACGCCTACGACTCGAAGCGCTCCTGCGAATCACTCGGCGTGATTGTCGCCCGGCGTGTGCGCATCCGCTCATCACATCGCGAAACTCGAACTGTGGCTCCTGATTGTGCAGCCCCGACCGTCGGCTCGCGGCTCTGCTGGATCAGACGTGCGGAAGAAATCAGCGCCTGCTTGCCACACAACCGCTGCCATGATCAACGCACCTGCGGGTGCGATGCTCCAACGGGCTGATTATTCCACCTGCACCCATGGGAGCCTGGACGTGTTCGAGCGGTATACCTAGCTGCTCGAGAGCCTGCAGCAATTCAGCGGCCGCGCTTCGACTTCACGCCGAGAAGCCGCGCCACGCCCGCGGCGACAAGCCCGAACGCGAGATGCGCGACGAGGCCGCGCACGTGCGCCTCGGCTGGATATTTTCGGTTATCGCCCGCGAGTCCGAGTGCTGGCCCCATGCCTTCGTCTTCGATGAGATAAAACACGGTCCCGAAAATCGTGCCGCCCAGCAGCCATCCGAAAGGCCACCGGCGCGCGAGCAGCACATAGGCCACGCCACTGCCCGCGCCAAGCGCGGTCATGACGCCGGTCTCGAACAGTTTTTGCTGCGCGCGCGTCGGCTTGTCGCCCGTGAGCGCCGGCCAGACGCGTTGCGCGAGAACGATGAATGGATCGCGCGGCTCGATCGTCTCTTCGCGCAATCTGTTCTTCACGTCGGTGTTGTCCCACATGAGCTGAGCCGTGCGTTTGAGCGCCTCGCCGCCTGCTGTGCCGGCGACGAGTCCGATGCCGATATCTTGCAATGTTGATGACATGTTCCTGATGGATCGTGGTGGACCGGAGGGACGGCTGTTCAGCCACGCATGTGCGAAATCATCTTCTTCAGCTCATCGGTGCTTTGCGCGTGCGAGCTTCCGGCGGCAGCTGGGCTTACCTTCCAAAACGGTCGCGCATGCGCAGCTCTACCGATCCTGAGAGTCGTGACACAGGTAGATTATTCCGACCGTATCACTCACCACTGCGCTCGAAGCCGTCCAGCAGAATCAACTATCCGAGAGAAATTGCCGGACGTCCTGCTGATCGTTGCCTTGCGCCGCGACAAGGTATGCGTGTCGCCCTTGCTGCCAGCCAGCCGTCATCCATTCGCCTTGCTTTGCGAATTGTGCGTCCGCTTTGTCGGGTGGACCGCGCAGGGCGGCGCGATCGACGACAAGCAAATGCGCGATGCGACCGCCGCTGCGTCTGAAGCAGAGCAGCGCGACGTCATAACCGCGATAGCGCAACGTGCGACACCCGATGAGGTCGAGGTCGCGCAACGCGCGCGGCACCTCGAGCTGCGATGGCGCGCCCGTCTCTTGCAGAAAATTGCGGACGCGCGTGAGGTCGCTCGTCTGCAGCTCGAGTGACGGCGTCACCTTGACGAAGCCGACCATTTCGTCACGGAAGTCGGCCAGCGATGCCGCGGGTTGAAATGGTCCGCGCCAGGAACCGAAGAGTACCGCGAGCGCGACGATCGCCGCGGCTGCGAGAAGAGCAGCGCGCGGCCAATTCCTCTGCGGGATCGACAGCGGAATCAGCGGAGCGCTCCGCGGCACGCTCGCCCGCATCGGCACAGATGTAACCTGCAGCTTCGCCGCAATCACCCGATCGATTTCCTGTTCTTCACTCCACCAGCGCGCGAGTTCGGGATCAGCGGCAGCTTGCTTTTCCACTTCGGCAAGGCGCGGCTCGTCCGCGATTTCGCCTTCGCGATGCAGGCTCAGGAATGAACGCGCTTCGCGGTTATCCATCGGCGCGTCCTCCCTGCATCGGCACGACTTTGTGCGCGGACTGTTCGGCGGAATCGAGCAACGCTTTGCGCAGTTCCGCTTTCCCGCGCGAGATGCGCGACATCACCGTGCCGATCGGGATGTCGAGAATCTCAGCAATCTCGCGATACGAATGTTGCTGCATGTAAAACAAAGTGACCGGGCCGCGATAACGCTCGTCGAGCGCATGCAACGCATCCTGGACAGTCGCCCCATCGAGCGCGTTCACCACGGATGGCGAGACATGCGGCGGCTCGACGAAGTGTGAGTCATTATCGGTTTCCACGAAGCGCTCATCGTGGCGGCGTTTGGCGAGAAACTCGCGGTAAAGCGTGGTGAAAAGCCACGTCTTCACCTTCGATTGATCACGCAGCTGGTGGCCCTTCGCGGCCCAGGTGTAGAAGGTCTGCTGCACGAGATCGCCCGCATCCGATTCCTTTCGGCTCAAGGCCAACGCGAAGCGATAAAGCGGCACGTAGAATTCTCCGGCTAATGTTTCGGAATCCACCTGCGCCACGTTCGACTACTAATCAGCACGTTGTTCTCGCACGAGCGAAATCTGTCTCGGCCTGCTCTGACTGAACCACGACCATGGCCCTGCCCATACGAGGCGGCCACAGGACCCGATATTCCACCGGAAATATTTTGAGGCGCCCCGCCTCTCACGTGCATGAGGAATCTCTTCGTCCTTCTCGCTACCGTTGCATTCAATGCGGCTGCAACCGCCGCTGAAGTGAAATTTCAAAGCGGCCCGGTGCGCACGCATCTTCTTGAGCTATTTACCTCCGAAGGATGCTCCTCGTGCCCGCCTGCGGAGAGGTGGGTCTCGGAACTCAGGGCCAATCCGCGATTGTGGAAAGACTTCGTGCCAGTCGCATTTCACGTGGACTACTGGGATCGACTCGGCTGGCCGGATCGCTTCGCGAAGAAAGCTTTTACGGGCCGACAGCAGGCCTATGCGGCAGCATGGCGCAGCGGC
>DATHXZ010000394.1:0-3246 GCA_035459405.1 Chthoniobacterales bacterium | reverse complement strand
GTACTTCTCCGCGGCCGCCACGATCGCGCTTCTGGGATCCGATTGAGCAAAGGAGCTCGTCACAAGAGCGACGCTGAACAGGATTGTAGTCACAAGTTTGATCACCGCTCCGTCGTGACACGTTCAGCGCGGTTTGGCCATCCCATTCTCGGCGGCCGTGCGTACGCACGAAACGACTGCAAAACGGCTCAAATTTTCCTCCCCAGGGCGATGAATAAAAGACGCGATCGAACCGGCGAAATGCTTGTCGTCTGCAGCGCTATCTCGCACTGTCGGCGCGCGATGTTTCCGCGGAGTCTCGCTTCGATCGTCTGCGCGGTGGTGTTCTGCACCACTTCGGTGTTTGCGCAGCAGGCGGCGCCCCCGGCCGACCTCTATACGCAAATCCCGGTGCTCGGCGAGTCCGGCGAGGAGAAGCTCGAGGGCGGCGACTTTGCGGGCGCGGTCGAGGATTTCAGGATGGCTTTCGAGGGAAGTCGTACGCTCAGCCAGCAGTATCCGGACGAAGCGGCTTACCGCGAAAACGCCTACTACTATCTTGGGCGCCTCGCGTCGGCTTTCGCACGGGCAAACGACATCCCGAGCGCCCTGCAGATGGCCGTGCCGAGCGCACGCGGATACTCCGAGCTGGCGACCGCCGGCGCGACGCCCGAGACCAAAGAGAAAGCCGCCGACGCGCTCAATCGACTGGCGTGGATCCAGGTGTTGAGCAAAGACGGCACGGCCGCAGAGGGGAGCGCGCGGCAGGCGCTCACGTTTTCCCCAGACGCGGCGTTGATCCAGATGAACCTTGCGCACGCTCTCCTCCTCAACGGCAAAGGCGACGAAGCCCGTACGATTTACAGCGCGATCAAATCGGCCGATGCAGGCGACGGTCGAACACTGCGCGAGATCATCCTGGATGATTTCGATGCGATGCAGAAAGCCGGCATTCGCGACGAAAGCATGGCGGCGCTTCGCACCGAGCTGGGCGGCGCTCCCAACGCATCGGCCCGGCGGGGAAAGCAAAGCGCCTTGCCGATCTGGGCTTTCATGGCGCTGATCGTGCTCGGGATCGCGGCAATCTTCGCGGCCTTCATCTACTTCGACCGGAAGCGCACCGCCGCACTGGAGTCGCGCGCGCGGACGCTCGGCTTTACGTTCCGCCGCAAGGCGACTCCGAAAGACAAACAGCTCGCGGCCGGCTCCGGCCTAACGAGTGTCGGACACAGCCGTCAGATCCGGAATGTGATCGAAATGCCGGAGAGCGACGGCGCACGCATGACGCTGTTCGACTTCTCATACGTGATCGGCTCGGGGAAACGCAACCGCAACTACCAGCAGACGGTGACGCGCGTGCAATCGCCGCAATTGAACCTGCCCTCGTTCGATCTGCGGCCCGAGTCGGTGCTGTTCAAGATCGCCGCCAGTCTCGGCATGAAAGATATCGACATCGAGGGCTGGCCGAATTTCAGCCGCATGTATCTGCTGCGCGGAGAGGACGACGCTGCGATTCGCCGCATCTTCACGCCGGAGCTCCTGCGCTACTGCGAAGCTAATCGCGGCCTTTGGATTTCGGGCGCCGGCGATTTGCTCTGGTTTCACCGCGAGAATCGGCGCGTGAGACCGGACGAGCTCGATCGATTCGTGAACGCGGCACGACAGACGTTCGCGCTCTTCACGAGCGGCGCTGCGGCCCGCCCGGCAGCGCCGCCTCCTTTACCACCGCCGCCGCTTCCAACCGCGTAGGCACGCCGAACTTCAGACCTCAATGGACTACTACTACTCGCGAAACAACCAGCCGCAGGGGCCGGTGCCGCTCGAACAGCTGCATGAGCTTTATCGAACGGCCGTCATCAAAGCGGACACGCTGGTAGTGGCCGTCGGCGGGACGGAGTGGAAGCCTTACGCAATCCTGCAGCCGGCGACCGCGGATCTCGCGGGGTCCGCGGTTCCGGGCGATGTGCCAGTCGGCGGCACGCCGCTGCCGACTGCCTCATCATCAACAGCAACATCGCGCCCGGCCGTAACATCATCAACGTTTTCGACCGGCGCGGCGACGGCAGCGCAGCCCGGCTACAAAAATCTCGTGCTCATCAGCTGGGTTCTGCCCAGCCTGACGGCGCTACTCTTGATCATCCCGCTCGTCGGCTGCATCACTTGGGTGATGTTGATTCCGGTCTTCATCACGACGGTGATCCTCGGCGTGCTGACGATCCAACGTGGTGGCACGACGGCGGGCATCCTGATCCTCATCGCGTCGGTTGTCGTGCTTCCGCTGTTCACGTTGATCGCGCCAATCGTCACGACGGCGCTGTTTGGCGCAATCACCGGCGCGGGCGACACGAGGAAGAAGCCTGGTTCTCCAGCACCACTCGCTGCAGACGCGAGCCCGGTACCAAGTGCCGCGGCCAGCGCCCCAGCCGCGCGGCGCCCGGCGAGCGGTGCGTCGCCTGCTAAGCCAGCAATCGTCGAGGCGGTCGAAGATCCCGAGCAGCTCTTCGCGAGACTCGACATCACCCAGAACGGCTATCTCTCAGGCACTGAGATGAAGGATTACCAGGGGTACGACACGAACAAAGACGACCAGGTATCGCGCGATGAATTCATCGCCGGCGCGGCGCCACAAAGAACCGCGGCGGCCGAAGCACCTGCCAGCGCCGAGGCGCCCAATGAGCAAGACGCGAAGCAGATGGTCAACAACACGATGTTGAACTTCACGAACGCCGTGAACTCCGGGAGCTTCGACGCGTTCTATCGCACGCAGCTTTCTGATCTTTGGAAGAACGAAGTCACACCTGACAAGCTGAAGAGTGGCTTCAAGGTGTTCGTCGACCGAAAAGTGGATCTCACGCCGATATTCGCAGTCGAGCCGGTGCTGGACGAGCCGCCTTACGTCGACGGGAACGGCTTGCTCACGCTCGTCGGCCACTACCCGGTTCCCGCTGAACAGGTGAAGGTCACCTACGAGCTCTCCTACTCGCGCGAAGCGAACTGGGCGCTGGCCGGCATCAAGGTAAACATCAAGGCAACCAACGAACCATAGCTCACACCATGCAAAACAACTGCTCACCTTCGCTCTCTCGGCGACGATGAAGCTCGCCAGCGTATTCGGCGCGCAAGACATCGACATAGAAGGCGCGCCGACCTTCAGCGGCATGTTTCGCCTGCGCGGCGATGATGAGGCTGCGGTTCGCCGGCTGTTTACGCCCGCGGTTGTGCAGTACTGCGAACAACATCGCGAGCTCCGGATCTTCGCATCGGGTC
>DATHXZ010000393.1:0-6434 GCA_035459405.1 Chthoniobacterales bacterium | reverse complement strand
CCATAGACGAAGTTGTCCATGATGACGTAGGTCATGTTGATGTTCTTGCGCGCGCCGTGGTCGAGGTGGTTGCCGCCGATGCTGAAGCCGTCGCCGTCGCCGCCGAAGAGGAAGACGTGCAGGTCGGGCCGCGCGAGGCTGACGCCGCTGGCCATGGGGACGGCGCGCCCATGGATGAAGTGGGCGCCGAAGCCATTGACGAAATAGGGGAAGCGCGAGGAGCAGCCGATGCCGGCGAGGGTGACGATCTTCTCGTGGTCGATCTGGCGTTTCTCGAGGACTTTGTAGTAGGCGGCGAGGACGGCGAAGTCGCCACAGCCAGGGCACCAGGTGGGGTGGTCGGCGGTGATGGCTTTCTTGGTGAGCTTCTCGCGGGGGAAGTCGACGAGGCCGCGGGTTTCGACGGGAATGGCTACTGTTTCGGTGCCGAGGGTGTTGTTCATAAAAATTTTCTCGAACTAGATTGGATTGACGAAATGTACGGGATTATAGCCATCACGAGGCCAACAGGCTCCGAACCGATATATCTTCATCGACGTCGTCCCAGTGGATCCCCAGGCCGCGGCCAATCAGCCGCCACGCGCTGCGCTGTTCCGGTGTGGCGCGGAGAAGTCGTGGAGACCACACGAGTGGCGCGGAGACGCGGCGGCGAACCACGAGGGTGACGATCAGGTCATCGTCGGTGAAGGCGACATCGACTGCGTCTCCGATGGGTTTACTGATTAAAGTGCTCATCCGACGCTTCAGAAAAGCTTGTTGTAATCCTCGTGCGAGCCGATCCAGACCCACTCGACTGCTAGCTTCTGAACGTGTGCAGGGAGGGCCGCATATAGCTTCCAGAACCGAGTGGTTGCTTTCGATCTCAATCCTCCGGCCAAGCGCGCACCGTGCCGCTGGCGCGTTCTCGGTCTGCTTCTTCGAAGAGGAAGTCGAGCTTACCGGAAGCAGCATCGTCGCGGATCTGCTTATCCCATTGCTCGTTATCCAAACGGACAAGCTCCGCAGTCAGCGCAGCGAGTTCGGTTGGCGGCAGCTCTTTCGCCGCCTTTACAAGTTCGGTGACGCTCATTTCGGTTCGGCTACTGGATGCTGGCGCAGTTCTTCGCGTTCGTTAACGCCAGAGGAGGCTTTGACGGCTTCCGTGCCGGGCTGGTTTGGGGTGTTGTCCATCGCGCGGTCGCGCTCGGATGAAACCGTGGCCGCTGCGCGGTTGCTCGCTTCGGCCGTCGATTCCGAGGCGGCGTGGCCATTGCCATCGGCGGCTGACACAGCCGCCGCTACACCGTTCGCGCCATTGCTCGCATAGCCGTCGCCGAGGCCTTGCAGGATCTCTTTCACCCGGAAGGTGAGGCCGTCGGTTTTTGTGAGGCTGGTGATTTTTGGGTCGCAGTAGCGGGCGCGCAGGATGGTGGCGAACTGGCCGAAGCCGTAAAGACCTTCGTCGTTCATCTCGACGACCACGATGCGCTTGAACTTCGCGAAGATCTCTTCGAGGCCGTTCGGCATCGGGTGCACGTGTCGCAGATGGATGGCGCTGACAGTCGTGGTGCCGCGATCGCGGAGTTTCTTCACGGCGTCGTGGATCGGGCCGTAGGTGGAGCCCCAGCCGACGAGCAGGACTTCGCCTTCGGGCGCGCCGTAAACGTCCGGGACGGGAAGTTCTTCGGCAAGCTTGCGCAGCTTGTTGCGGCGCTTCGCCGTCATCGCCATGTGCAACTTCGGGCTGCCGGTGGGGTGGCCCATCTCGTCGTGCTCGAGGCCAGAGAGGAGCGGGTATTTGCCATCGCGGAGGCGGGTGCCGGGCGCGAGGTGCTGCGTCACACCGTCGAGCGGGTAGGGCTTGAACGTCTCGCGCGGGGTGAGATCCGGTTTCGGGTCTTGCATCAGTTCGGCGAGGTCCGGCTCGTCGAACGCTTCGATGCGCGTGGCGAGTGAGCTGTCGCTGAGGATGAGAACCGGCGTGCTGTATTTGCGCGCGATCTTGGCGGCCTCAATCGCGGTGTAGAAGCAATCCTCGACGGTCTTTGCGGCAAGAACGACGCGCGGGCTGTCGCCGTGGCCGCCGAAGATCGCCTGGTAAAGGTCGCTCTGCTCGACGTTTGTCGGCAGGCCGGTGCTGGGCCCGCCACGCTGCACGTTGATGATGATGAGCGGCACCTCAGCCATCGACGCCCAGCCGATCGCTTCGCTCTTCAATGAGATGCCCGGGCCTGCGCTGCCGGTGATAGCAAGATTGCCGGAGATCGAAAACCCGATCGCGGTCGAAACGGCTCCGAGTTCGTCCTCCGACTGCACAAACAAGCCGCCGTACTTCGGCAGCTCGCGGCGCAGGATCTCCATCACCGAGGACCAGGGCGTGATCGGATAGCCGGCGCCGTAACGCACGCCCGCCGCCAGCAGGCCGTAGGCGAGCGCCTGGTTGCCATCCATCGTGATCTGGGCACGACCGCCGGGCTTCTCGACCGTCTCGAATTGGTAGAGATTCTTGAGCAGCGTGCCCATCGGGTAGTTGTACCCGGCCTGGAATCCCATCACCGCGGTGTTGACGATGCTGTCGTCTTTACCGGCGAATTTCTCGCTGATCAGCTTCTTCAGCTTGTCCTCGTCGAGGTGGAAGGTCTTCGCGATCAGCCCGAGCACGAACATGTTCTTGCCCTTGTCCTTAGCGCTGCCGCCGAGCGCTTCGACCGTGAGGCCGGTGATCGGGACGCCGACGTGGATGAAGCGTTTGTCGTCGAGGTCCGGCTCGACGTTGTCGCTATCGTAAAGGAGGACGCCGCCCTCGCGCAGGAAGCTGATGTGGTCGTGATAGCTGTGCTGGTAAAACGCGACGAGGAAGTCGGCTTCATCGCCCGCGGAGAGCACTTCACCCGAGCCGATGCGCACCTGAAAGATCGATGGCCCGCCCGAGATGGTGGACGGGATCGTCATGTAGGTGATGACGTCCTGGTCACTGCGGCCGGCCAGCCGGGCGAGGAACGCGCCCGCGGTCTGGATGCCGTCCTGCGAATTGCCCGCGAGGCGAATGACCGCGTCGTGAATGTTTTCCGGCCGGAGATCGGCACGGTCGGACGCCGGACCGGCGGAAGATGCTCCGTTGGCTGGCTGTGCCCGCTGCACGGCCGTGATGTCGGGGTTGTTAGGCTCGCCCATGGGAAATCGGCCCGAGAATGTCGGGCAATTACTCCGCTTTTGCCAGACTAAATAGCGGTCACGAACTCAAGCGTGCGCCCCGGGTCTGCGATGGGTTTAACCTGAGTGGTGTCGAGTGGCATGTCGGGCGGAGTTCAAGTGCATGCGCGGGTGGCCTTTTGACGTTACGGAGGAAGATGTGATCGCGGCGCTGCTCCCCGCGGCGGACGGATGGCGGCCAGAACGTCATCTGTATGACGAACCGCGCAGCGTACCATGAGCACCACGTGCTTCGCGTTCGGCGAGATCGTTTGGGACCTTCTCCCGTCGGGCAAACACGCAGGCGGAGCGCCATTCAATGTCGCCGTGCACGTCGCGCAGATCGGTGGGTCGTCTGCGCTGCTTTCTTGCGTCGGGCGCGATGAGCTCGGCGACGAGATCCTTGCCGTCGCCCGCCGAAGGAGCGTTAACGTCGACTTCGTGGCTCGAGCGCGCAGCGGCCTGCCGACTGGCACCGTTTCGGTCAGGATCGATGCGCACGGTCACGCCTCCTACGCCGTAGCGCAGCCGGTTGCGTGGGACGAAATCGAGGTCTCGCCCGCCGCGCTGGAACCCGTTAGGCAGGCCGGCGCGTTGGTCTACGGGTCACTCGCCGCCCGGTCGCCCTGTAACCTCCTGCAACTCGAGCGCCTCCTCCAGGTAAAAGGGCCGCTGAAGTTCTTCGACGTGAACCTGCGCCCTCCGTTCAGTGATGCTGCGCAGGTGATGGAACTGGCCAGGCGGGCGGATGTCGTGAAGCTCAACGACAGCGAAGCCGCTCAGCTTGCCGCTTACCTCCGCACGGGCGCGGCAGCGCAGGAATCACTGCGGGATCAGGAAGCGGTGGCGTGTGCGTGCGAAACTCTCGCCGAGGCAACGAACGTGACGCGCATCTGTGTCACGCGCGGAGATAAGGGCGCTGCGTTTTGGGATTCTGGCAAGCTGACGACCACGCCCGCGCTGCAGGTGGAGGTGAAAGACACGGTCGGCGCAGGCGATGCCTTCATGGCCGGCCTGGTGGTTGGCTTAACGAATGGAACGGAGACGCGCAAGGTCCTGCAAGACGCTGCGCGATTGGGTGCGTTCGTCGCCTCGCAGCGCGGTGCAACGCCGTTGCTTCCGGCCGAATTGCGAGCTCGCTTCGGGAGGTAAGAAGTCAGACGGTCTGACACCGAAACAAGCTCGTCGGCTACAAGGCCGACGAGGCGATACGCGGCGCCTAAAAGCGTAACTGCCGTGTCACGACGGTCTGATCGCTGTTGGACGTCGGCATCATGTCTGGTGGACGCGGCCGGTAGGTCTTGCCGGAAATCTCGGGCAAGCCGTACGCGCGATCACCGAGCCAGCAGCTGAACGAGGCAAGTGGACGCACATGCAGCTCCAACTCGACGCCTTCGGGCGGCGGCGCGTTGTAGCGTAGCAGCCACGGTGCGGTGCTGTCGGCCTTCGAACTGGTCTTGTGCGCGCGACCGTTTACCACCACCAACTCGAGCTCCACATCGCCGGTCAACCTCAGCAGCAACACGTCTGCACGCCGCGGCGACGTGACGTGCAACTTCAACACCCGGCGTTCACCGATGACGCTGTCGCTGATGACAGTTGCACTCGGCGGCTCGATGGCGAGCGGTTCTGCCTCAGCGCGCAAGACTGCCTGTTGGCTCCCGATCGTCAGCTCGGGCGCGCTTCCGCGGATCGGACCTGCGGTCAGGAACTGCTCCGTCCAGTCATCGTTCGCCTCGTCATAACTTATCCACGCAGCTTTCTGCGTGTCAGCGTTGAGGCCGTAGACAATTGAATTTCGTCGCGGGTGCTCAGCGCTGAATCTCGACAGCTGCAGCGCGACCAAAATCAGCGCGAACGAGCAGAGAACCAAAGCCGGAACAGAGACCCGGAGCGGCCTGCTGATCTGTGGCATTAGCGGCGAGGCGAGCGCCAGGAGGAGCGCGACCATCGCGGCAACCAGCGTCAGCGAGATCGAGTTCAGGCCGAAGATGACGAACAGCAGGTAAGTGAGCGGCGCGAAAATCAGGAGCGCCGGCAGGGTAGCGATAGACGTCCATACCGCCGACGATCGCCGCCGGTTTAGCGCAACGAGAAAACCGACGAGCGCGAAAAGCAGCGGCCATTGGAACAGGTAACTAGCGCCCGGCAGCAGGCACGAAACCGCAGCCGTGAGCAGCGCAAACGCGAGCAACTGACCCGCTGCGGAGTTGCGTCCGCCTAATCGCGACGCGAGCCATGCCTGCACCGGGATGGCGAAAGCAAGCGCGGCCGCAACACAGCCGAGGGCGATGAGCAAATTGCTCCAGGTGTCGCCCACGAGCAGCCGTTCCTCGCTCGTCTTGTAAACCGCCCACGAGACGACATGCGTCGCCGCACCGGCAGCGATGATGATCAGCAACGAGGTGAGCGCCCCGAATGCCGTCCGCGACAGGGTGATGATCTGTCGCCTGCGGCCGATCACGAGCGCAGCGACGAGCAGCGCGAGGTCCGCGGCGAGGATCACCCAAACGAACCACCCCTGGTAACCGATGATCCTGCTGCCGAACCAGTTGAAGTAAACACGATCGGGCTGCCGCGCGCTCGGGAGGCCGAGATTGCCGAAGTGACGCGTCAGCGCGAGCACGTTCGCGCCGAGCTGTTGAAGGCTCCGCGCGTCGAGGTTCTCAGGCGTATCACGTGCGGTGTGATAGTTCTCGAACGTGCCGCTGAAGGCGAAGTTTAATCCCTGCAGGCCTGCTCTCTTAAACACGGTCAGGTCGGTATCGTTAGGCATGCGCTCGTAGACTGCGTAGGCAAGCGAGGAGGCGTACGGATACGGCGCGGCGCGCGCGAACTCGCGTGTGAGCCAGCCGTTGCCGTTGCTCGTCTCGAACATCAACGCCGCACCCGAGCTGCCGCGTGCCTCGAGGTTCAACACCAGACCGACGCGCTGCGCGAGGTCCGCATGCTCGCGCACAAAAGCCGATGCGCCGACAAGTCCCTCCTCCTCGCTATCGGTGTAGAGAATGAGCAGATCGTTCTTCAACGGCGCGCTGGTTTTCAGCGCGCGAACAGCTTCCAAAATGGCACCGACGCCAGAGCCGGCATCCGCCGCTCCGGGCGCGTTTGGCGCGGAATCGTAGTGGCTGGCCAGCATGACCGCGCGACCTCTCGTACTGCCGTGAATCGTCGCGACGATGTTCTCTACTGGGCCGGATTGGATATATCGGCCGGAGCTGCTGACGCCCACGCTCTTCTCGACCCGCACGTCCGCGCCGAGT
>DATHXZ010000392.1:0-1848 GCA_035459405.1 Chthoniobacterales bacterium | reverse complement strand
GATGCGCAACATCCGGCAGAATCTCTTCTTCGCCTTCGTCTACAACGCACTCGGAATCCCGATCGCCGCGGGCGTGCTTTACCCGTTCTTCGGCATGCTGCTCAGCCCGGTGATCGCGGGCGCCGCGATGAGCCTCAGCTCCGTCTCGGTGATCGCGAACGCGCTGCGGTTGCGGTCGCTACAGCTGGACACGTGATCGGCGAACTGAATGGGCGAAACGGCAAGCCTATGGACGTTGTTCGTTAGCAGCTTCCTCGCAGCCACCCTCCTGCCCGGCGGGTCGGAAGTCGTATTATTCGCCGTCCTCAAAGCGCACCCGACACTGTATTGGCCGGCATTGGCGGCAGCCACGATCGGCAACACGCTCGGCGGCATGTCATCCTACCTGGTTGGCCGGCTCATTCCGCAACGCCGCGAGCTGAAGCGGCTCAAAGCAGTGCGCCGTTATGGCAGCCCGATTCTGTTGTTCTCCTGGGTTCCGATCGTCGGCGACTCGCTGTGTGTCGCGGCAGGATGGCTGCGGTTGGACCCGTGGACTTGCAGCACCTTCATGGCCGCGGGGAAGTTCGCCCGCTACGTGGCGATCGCCTATTTTGCAGAGCCGATCGCGCCTGCTCAACTGCCGGACTAACGACCGCGCAAAGATAGAAGTTGAACGGAATGCCTTTCGCGCTGACTAAATACCCTGTGAAGCAGCCGCTACGCACGCGCCTCTTCAGCGCCACGTTCTCTCTCGTGGCACTTACAGCGTGGTTGTTCGCCTCGAATCACTGCGGGCTTGCGGGCTTAATGCCCGTCGCCAAGGAAACAGTCGCCACCAGTCACTGCCACGGCCCGTCCGAGCCCCCGGCGCCCGAAGACAAGGAGCGCGAATGCGATGGCTCGAAGTGCTGTAACTTGCTCTCTGCGCCGTCCCTCGCCTTTGCGAAAGATGCTGTCAGTCACAACGCGGCGCATTTCATAGCGCCGGACTATCGGACGCTCGAACAGCGCGTGCTCGGTCTCGAACACGAAGCGCCGATCGCTGAGATCGACACCGGTCCGCCGCGCAGCGACTCGTTCGCGGAGTCAGTCCTTCAGCGGAGCATTCTCGCTCACGCTCCCCCTTCGGTGGTGTAACCAACTGCGCCCTCCTGCGTTTGCAGGGTGGTGCAGTTCGTCGTCGTGCCGGTGCGTCCTTTCGCGCCTGCATCCGCTCCCCCTGTCCGTGCATCAATTTACATGACCCGAACTTTGAAACTGCTGCTCATCCCGACGCTGCTCGGCGTCTGGTGTGAGGGTGCTGCTGCCCAGGTGGCGGTCACCTCCTCCCCGCGCAAGGGAGATGCCACGGTGACGCTGGAGCAGGCTTTGCAGCGGTCGCTCCGCTACAATCCTGAGATCGCGAAGCTCGACGCGAACCTGGCCGATAAGCTTGGGCGTGCGATTGAAGCGGAGGTGAAGTTAAACCCTTCGTTCAAGGTCGGCGGCGGATACGTGTCCGAAGAAGCCGGCACTGGAGGAGCCTTCGCCCTCGAGGTGGAACAGCCGCTGCGCCCGTCCGATTTCGGACTGCGCAAGACCTACGCCGCCGCACTGCGGGCAGCCGCGACTCTGGAGCAAAAAGCGGACGTCCTGCGAGTTCTCAACGCGACGGCCCTCATCTACTACCGCGCATGGGCGCTGCAAGAACGAGCGGCGTTGCTAACCGGTGCGCGGGCGCAGGCGGAGGATGTTTTGACCACGATCCAGCAACAATTGGAAGCCGGTCAAAGCAGCGTCTCGCAGCGCAGCATCTTCGAGGCGGAGACGGCGCGTTTCGCGGCTGAGTTAATCGCCGTGCGGGGCGAACGCGCGGGCGCGCATGCC
>DATHXZ010000391.1:0-3018 GCA_035459405.1 Chthoniobacterales bacterium | reverse complement strand
TGCCATCGCGTTGGGCGGCGCAGTTGTTTCGAACCCGACGGCGAAAAACACGACGACTTTTTGTGGGTTCTGCTCGGCGATCTTCAGGCAATCGAGCGGCGAATAGACGACCCGCACGTCAGCGCCGGCGGCTTTGACGCTGAGCAGATCATTCTTGCTGCCCGGCACGCGCAGCATGTCGCCAAACGAGCAGAAGATCACATCCGGCCGCGACGCGATTTCGAGCGCCTTGTCGATGAGTTCCAGTGGCGTGACGCACACCGGACAACCCGGCCCGTGCACCAGCTCCACGTTCTCCGGCAGCAATCCGTCGATCCCGTAGCGGACGATGGTGTGCGTCTGCCCACCGCAGACTTCCATGATGGTCCACGGCTTTGTCGTCACGCCGCGGATCGCCTGCGCGAGCCGATCAGTCGCGGCGCGATCGCGGTATTCTTCGAGATACTTCACGATGTGTTCCCGACGTAGCTGAATGGGAGATTCGCAGGCGTCTCGCGCACTTCCGCGAGCTCGCCCATCTCATCGAGCACCTCGAACACGCGCTTCGCTTCCTCCTCATCGATTTTCGCGAGGGCAAAGCCAACATGCACGAGCACGTAATCGCCAAGCTTGGCCTCCTCGACGTGCTCGAGGCAGACAGATTTAAAGACGCCGCCGAAATCCACCTTACCCATCCGCACGTCGTGCTCGTGACGGATCTCAATGACTTTGCCGGGGATCCCGAGGCACATAGGTGAGTAGATTATCGTTCGCGAATCGCGCGGCTGCAATCGCAGCCTGCCCGAGGCTCAATCCTGCATCGTTCGGCGGGACAAGTCGATGTCGATAAACGCTAAAGCCATCGCGCTCGAGCCGTGCGAGCACTTCGGCCGTGAGGAGACCATTCAGGAAAACACCGCCGCTCAGGACGGCCACGCTGAGCCCGGTCGCCTCGCGAATGCGAGAGCACGTCGCGCTGATTATCTCGACCACCGTGGAGTGGAACCGGCGCGCGATCGTGCGTTTGTTAGCCGCATTTTCGACATCGGCGACGACCGCGCGAATCAACGGTCGCGTGTCGACCGTTGCGTCGGCAGCTAAATTGAACTGATATGAACCGAATTCAGCGACACCTGTGGCCAGCCACTCCAGCTCCATTGCCGCCTGCCCTTCGTAGCTGACGCGATCACGGACACCCGCAAGCGCAGCAACGGCGTCGAACAGGCGACCCATGCTCGACGTCCGCGGTGCGTTGAAGCTCCTGTCGAGCATTTGCTTAACGACTCGTGTTTCTTGCAGGCCGATCCGTGCGTTGAGCGCAGCCGATTCAAGCCCCGCATCGCGCAGATGCGACAACGCCATCCGCCACGGTTCCCGCGTCGCCTGATCGCCACCCGGCATGCCGACGTAGCGCAGATGTGCCGCTCGTTCAAAGCCAGCATAATCGCCGACGAGGAATTCGCCTCCCCAAACCCTCCCATCGGTTCCGTAGCCAAGTCCATCAAACGTGACGCCGATCACGCGCTCAGTCAGTCCGTTCTCGGCCATGCAGCTCGCCATGTGTGCATGATGATGCTGCACCGGCATCAGCGGCAGACCGGTTGATTGTGCGAAATGCGTCGATGCGTAATCCGGGTGGAGATCGTGCGCGACCAATGCCGGCTCGAATCGGAACAGCTCGCGGTAGAGCGCGATGTCGCGTTCAAAGGCCACATAGGCTTGGTGGTGATCGAGGTCGCCAAGATGATGACTCAGGAACGCGTGCCGCCCACGAGCGAGCGCGAACGTCCCCTTCAGCTGTCCACCCACGGCGAGAATGGGAGCAGGCGACGCGAACGGAATCTCCACCGGCTGCGGTGCGTAACCACGTGAGCGTCTGATCGGGAGTTCCACGCCTGCAACGATGCCGGTGACTGAGTCATCGCAACGCACGTTGATGCCGCGATTGTGCAGCAGGAAAACATCTGCGATCCCGCGGAGCCGCTCGAGTGCGTCGCTATCCTCCTGCGCGATCGGCTCATCTGAGCGATTGCCGGATGTCATCACCAATGCGCGGCCATCTACCGCGTCCAGCAGCAGATGATGCAGCGGGGTGTAAGCCAGCATGACCCCAACGTGCTGATTGCCCGGCGCGACACCGTCTGCCACGCCGGCATCGGGCGATTTCGCGAGCAACACGATCGGCGCAGCGCGTGCCCGCAGCAGGTCTGCTTCACCTGCGCCGATATCGCAATGCGCAGCTGCCTCTTGCACGTCGCGACACATAATCGCGAACGGTTTCTCCTCGCGATTCTTTCGGCTGCGTAGCCGTTGCACCGCGATTTCGTCGCTGGCGTCGCAGACGAGGTGAAATCCACCAACGCCTTTCAGCGCGCCGATCCGCCCGTTTACAATGGCGGCCGCAAAATCGCGCAGCCGATCGTCCCCGCCCAGCACCACACCATTCTCGTCCCTCAACTCGAGCTGCGGCCCGCATGCTGGACAGGCAATCGGCTGCGCATGAAATCGGCGGTCGCGCGGGTCCTCGTATTCGACACGACACGCGCCGCACATCCCGAACGACGCCATCGTCGTGCGCGCGCGATCGTACGGCGCGCCCGTCACGATCGTCAGGCGAGGGCCGCAGTTCGTGCAGTTGATGAAGGGATAACGATAGCGCCGATCCCGCGGATCAAACAACTCGCGCAGACAGTCCGCGCACGTCGCGACATCGGGTGAGATGAAGACCTCGTGCGCGTCAGTGTCCTCGCTTTCCCGAATCTGGAAAGTGCTGCTCTGCTCGAGATTGAGTGTCGTGGCGGAGATCGTATCGATCCTCGCCAGCGGCGGTGCTTCCCGACGTAACGCTGCCGAAAACTCCTCGATCGCAGCCGCTGGCCCCTCGACCTCGATCACAACCTGACCCGCGGAGTTCCTGGCATGGCCGCTTAATCGCAGCCGCGAAGCGAGGCCGAAGACGAACGGCCGGAATCCGACTCCCTGCACGATCCCGGAGACGGTGATCGCGCGGCGTTCCACGCGGACGCGGTCGTTAGGCAG
>DATHXZ010000390.1:0-1840 GCA_035459405.1 Chthoniobacterales bacterium | reverse complement strand
CAGAGGATGTCCCCTTTGAACACCTTCGCGACGGTTTTGCGGAACGAGCCGCCGGGCTCATCCTTCGTCAGGATCTGCAACCCGGATTCCTTGAACGGGTAGGTGAAGTCGATCGTCTTCTCGCGTTCGGACGTGATGCTGACCGCCGCGACGGCAGCGTCGGCACGCCCGCTGCGCAGCTCGTCGAGCATCTGCGTGACGTTATCGACAATTTGGTAGCCCTTGTCCGGATCGAATGGCAGCCGCGCTTCGCGGACGACGCGCTCCCACAGTTCGATGCTGTAGCCGGTGAGCCGGCCATTTCTCTCCATGACAAACGGCGTGATCTTGCGTGTCACGACGGTGAGCGATTTGCCGGAGGGCGCCGTCGTCGCGGGCTCCTGCGCGCGTGCAGAGACGCCGAAGGTAAGCAGTGCGACGGCAGAAAAAACCAAAGCCGCGGCGGATCGAAGCGCGCCAGGAGCAAAGTAGATGATCATTGGCAGCGCATCGCTTATCGGAGCGCCGACGCAGCCGCAATACCAAACCGTTCCCGCCCCGCCGAACGAGGATGCTTGCGGCAGTGTTCACCGCCTTTACGATGAGCAGCCCGGATGAAATCGACGAAGCAAACCCACGCACCGCCTTCAGCAGATGGGGCGACAAAACTGCAGCCGATCAGGCGCGCACGAGCCGCGGGCGAGGGCATCGTCGTTGTCCGCCGCGGCGAGAAGGTCCGCCTGGCTGACATCGATCCGGGCGCAAAGCCGGCGGCGTCGAAGGAAGAAGCAGCGGAGCGAGTGGAGACACTGCGCGCTCGGTTGGCGGAGCTGCAAGGCGCTCTCTACGCCGAGCACAAACGCAGCCTGCTGATGGTCGTGCAGGCGATGGACACCGGCGGCAAGGATGGCGCCATCAAGAAGATCTGCAGCGGTCTCGACCCGAACGGCGTGCAGCTCACGAACTTCAAGGTGCCTTCGAGCGAAGAGCGCGATCACGATTTTCTCTGGCGCATTCACGCGAATGCGCCGCGCAAAGGCTCGATCGGCATCTGGAACCGCTCGCACTACGAAGACGTGCTCGTCCCGCGCGTGCACAAGCAGATCGACGAGCAGGTCTGGCGCGAGCGTTGCGAAGATATCAATGCGTTCGAGCGGCTGCTCTGCCGGAACGGCGTCACGTTGCTGAAGTTTTTCCTGCACATCTCGAAGGAGGAACAGAAGGCGCGGCTCCAAGCGCGTCTGCGCGTTCCGCAGAAGCTCTGGAAGTTCAACAGCGGCGACCTCAAGGAACGCGCGCTCTGGGCCGAGTATCAACGCGCCTACGAAGATGCCATCAACGAATGCGCGACGGACTGCGCGCCGTGGCACATCGTGCCGGCCGACCGCAAATGGGTGCGCAACTGGTGGATGCTCGAGACGGTCGTCCGCACGCTCGAGGGAATGGACCCGCAGTATCCGCCGGCCGAATTCGATCCGAAGAAGATCGTGATCGAGTAAACTGAGCGTCTGCTATTTCTGGCCGCGTTCGGGACCGGCGAACGAGCCATTGCCTTCGTCGATGTAGAACGTGTCCGCGACACGCGAGATTTTAAGGTACTGACGCCACTGCGCGTCACCGAAAGATCGGCGCGCCTCCAACGTGTCGGTTTGGACCGATCCCACATCGTCCTTTCCATCCGTCAGCGCTTCCGCAAGAACGCGGCCGTCGAGCTTCTCTGCCGATCGGATGGCCAGCAGGTGCAGAACGGTCGGGGCAATGTCGATGTTGCCGCTCGGCATCTGGACCGTGGCGCCGCGACGAAAGCTTGGCCCTGCGGCGACAAGGGTGTTGTGCACATCGCGCGGACTCAGCGACGCAT
>DATHXZ010000389.1:0-2428 GCA_035459405.1 Chthoniobacterales bacterium | reverse complement strand
CGGCCGCGGAGAACATGGGAGTGAACATCAGCCTGGAAGTGCGCGCCTACGGTGATGCCATTGCCACAGAGGGTGAAAACGCAGAGCTGAGCCGGCGGCGCGCGGAAGCAGTGCGGAAGTTTCTCGGCGCAAGCGGCGTGGACGAGCAAAAGATCGCGCCGATAGCGATGGGCATGCCTCCCCCGCCGGCGCCGGGCGAGAAATCGGGAGCGGGGAAGTTCGATCGGCGGGTTTTCTTCCGCGTGGTGATTCAGCCGTGAAGAGATCCGCGAAGCGGCCACTTTTTGGTCACTTTTCCTCTCGAAAGCCGCCGTTGCTATGGTGCTCGGGGGGGGACTTGAACCCCCATGCCTTGCGGCATACGCCCCTCAAACGTACGTGTCTGCCATTTCACCACCCGAGCAGGTGTCGCGCGAAGCTGCGCGGCCCCAAATTTAATCAGGAAAGCAGGAAAGCAAGAAGGGCGTAATCTTCGGCTCGATGGCTGGCGACGACTGGATCAAGCTGGACCTCCACATCCACACGCACGACGATCCGCGCGATGCGCTTGATTACTCGGCGCATCAGCTGCTCGAGCGGGCGAAGGCGCTCGGGTTCGAGGTGCTGGCCATCACGCTGCACGATGCCGTCTTCGATCGCCCTGACGTGTTCGCGCATGCCGCGGAGATGGGCATTCTGCTCATCCCCGCGGCGGAGCGCCGGATCCTCGGCGGGGATGTTATTCTGCTGAACGTCTGCGCTGAGGAAGTGGCCGCGATCCACACGTTCGACGACCTTCGGCGGCTGCGCGCCCAGCGGGGCGATTCGCTCTACACGATCGTGCCGCATCCGTTTTACGTGATCGGCGGCTCGATCGGCGAACGCATGCTCCAGGAGATGGACTGCTTCGATGCGATCGAGCTTTGCCATTTTCACAAGGGCATCTTCAATCCAAACCGCCGGGCGGAACGGGTTGCGCGGGAGTTCGGCAAGCCGCTCATCGCCACATCGGATGCGCATCGGCTCTCGGCCTTCGGCTCGCACTACACCAGCATCCCGAGGCCAGCTGAGCTAACGGCGGAGGTGGTATTCGCTGCCTTCCGCACGGGACCGCTGCGCCTAACGAGCCCGCCCGCAACGTTCCGGGAGTTGATCAGCGCGTTCTACTTCATTTTTGTCGAGCACCCGATTCGACTGCGGCAGCGCGGGATGTCGCATTCGCACTAATTTGCGCGCGTCTCAATCCCGCCGCGGAGTACGCTTGCGGCGCCGTCGCAAACATGACAAAAGCGTGATGCAATGATGAAAACGCTGGCGTCGCTCCTTCTTGTGTTTGCCCTGGCGTTCACCGGCTGCGAATCGGCCGCGAAGCGGAAGAAAGACCGCGAGGCCGCAGCGCAGAAAAAACAGGACGCCGAGGCAACCGCGAACCCAGACGTTGATTTCCAGGCGTTCGTCGGCCGCCTGCGCAAAGCGGTGGCCGTGCGCGACATGAATACCGTCGCGTCGATGATGACGCCGGATTTCGCATACGTGATGGGCAACACGCCCGATCAGGACCGGAAGGGCGAGGGGGTCTTCCAGTTCTGGGATGAGAACGGCTTGTGGCCCGAACTGGAGGGCATCCTGAGCGAGAAATTCGTCGCGAAAGGCGACTGGATGGTCGCGCCGCCGCAGTTCGCGAATCCGGCGATCGAATACGAGGGATACCGCGCGGGCATGCGCCGCGTGAACGGCAGCTGGAAGTTCGCGTATTTCGTGAACGGGTGAGGGAAGTGGCCAGGGATCGGTGATCAGTGGCCAGTAACCAGCGCGTTTGCGTTGTTCGAAAACTCGGCGCGGAGTCTGCTCGCTTGTCACTGATCACCCGTCACTCTCCCGACGACTACCTCGGTCTGCCGCATCGGCCACCATTCGTCTTCGTGCGCGAGCTACTCGAGTCGAAGCCGGGCGTCTCAGCTGAATGCGCGACGATGTTCGAGGCGAGCGATCCGATGTTCGCCGGACACTTTCCGGGCAATCCGCTGGTCCCCGGCGTGATCCTTACCGAAGCGCTGGCGCAAACCGCCGGAATCGCTGCCGCCTCCGGCTACGCAGAGGACGAGCGACCGCTCTTCCTCCTCTCGGCTATTCGCGCTATGAAGTTCCACCGTGCCGCGCGTCCAGACGAGCGGATCAGTCTCCGCGCGGAGAAGATGGCGCAGGTCGGCGATCTCGTGCAGTTTAGCGTCAGCGCGTCAGTAGGCGATGCGCGGGTCGCGGAGGGACAGATCGTCCTGAGCGTCGCGCGCTCAGCGGGCACCGGCGACGAACCACTTGAGCAACCAGCCTAACGAACTACGTGAGTTGCCGGATATCGGCATCGTTATCCCGGCGTGCGACGAGGAATCCTGCATCGCAGCGGTGCTGGAGGAGCTGCTCGCCGTGACCGGCGCTGGCAAGTACGCCA
>DATHXZ010000388.1:0-3543 GCA_035459405.1 Chthoniobacterales bacterium | reverse complement strand
CCCGGCCCCGCATCCGCAGCGACACGGGCAGGCAGCGAGTAAAGCTTCACGAGCAGGTCCATGCGCTAGCGTTTCGCCGTTACCTCCACATCGAAGGCGTACTCGAGCCAGGTGCCGGCGGGGCGAGCACGCTGCCGCCCGACCGGCCCCCGAGGTTCGTCTTCCCCCCAGTAGAGATCAATCTGCAACGGGTGCACGCCACCTCCGGTGTCACAGATGAACCACTGATCGTTACCGATCTCGCCGTTCACCGCTGGAGACTTGATCGTGATCGTATCGTGCTGACGCAAAAATCGATTACTGCCTGAGATCGCACACGAGCGGCGCGGTTCGAGCACTTCACCGCGCCGGCCGAGTGGCGCTTTAGCAAACGCGTAGCTGCCGTCGCCGACCCAGCGCAGGTAATTGCGCCCGTTGACCGACGTGACCATCCGCCCGAACCCTTCCTTTTTCACCGCGGCAAGAAAGTCCCGCGGGTAGGTGCGCCCCTTCAGCCCTGGTGCGGTCGTCGGCGTTGCATCGAAGCCCCGTTTGGTCGTGAACCCCGATTCCTTGGGCGTGTAGTAGACCGTGCAGAAGAAGATGCCAGAGTAGACGGTGCCGCCCGGCGTCTGGTCCGGCTTCGCTGTCGCCGCGCGTTCACGAAGTTCCGCGACCCGCTGCTTCCGATATGCGCGGAGCTGGTCGTCCGACATGCTGTCGGTCTCCATCTCTGCCAGTTGTGCCTGCACTGCAGAGCCGACGCTCAGCCCGACGCTCAGAGCCGCGCTCCGCACGGTTAGTCCGAAAAGAAGTCTCCTACGGGCCCACCGAGTAACACCTCGATCGGCAGCCGATGATGTTCGTACTCGTAGGGCGGCTGCTTCCATTGGAAGTAGTTCGGATAGCGCGACCGGATGCGCCGTATGATCGTCAATCCCATTTCGAACGGACGGAAGACATCCCGATCCGTCACGTGCAGTTGAGCGCCGCCGCAGAGCTCGCCGGCGAACTTGTGAAACGTCGGCTGGAAATAGTTTTCGCGGAAGTAAACGCCTGGCAAGCCTGCGCCGTTCAGCTCGTGCGCAAAATGTTCGGCATCGATAAATGGGGCGCCAAAAATCTCGAATGGTCGCGTTGTCCCCCGCCCTTCCGAGATGTTTGTGCCCTCGAGTAAACACATGCCCGCGTAAACAGCTGCCGTTTCCACTGTCGGCATGTTTGGCGAGGGCATGACCCATGGCAGCTGCGTCTCTTCGAACCACATGTGTCGGTGCCAGCCGCGCATCGGCAACACCGTCAGCGCGCAACCTGGGAACGCCTCTTCGCGAAACTGCTCCGCAAGCTCGCCGATCGTGCGCGCATGGCGCACCGGCAGCGGGTGCAAGCCGACGAAGGATCGATAGTCCGGATTCAACAACGGGCCCTCGGTCGCAATGCCATTGATCGGATTCGGTCGATCGCAGACCACGACGGGCACGCCGGCGCGTTCGCAAGCCTTCATCACCAGATACAGCGTCCAGATGAACGTGTAGTAGCGGGTCCCGATGTCCTGCAGGTCGACGAGCATCACATCTACTCCGCGCAGCATCTCCGGTGTCGGCTCGCGGTGTTCGCCGTACAAGCTGTACACAGGTATGCCGAGCCGCGGATGCTCATAGCCGTGCCACTCGATCATGTTGTCCTGCGTCTGCCCCAGGAATCCGTGTTGCGGGCCGAAGAACGCTGCCAGGCTGAAGAGCCGACCGTGATGCCGTTCCACGATCTTCGAGCTGTGCTCCAGTGTGGCCGAAACAGAGGCGGGGTGAAGCACAGCGCCGACACGTGCGTCGCGGAGTTCGCCTGGCCAAAGCTCCGCAAGATTGTCGATCGGCAATTCGGTTCTCATGGCAAAGCGTGCGCTTCGTGCTGACGTGCCGCGCCTCTTCGTCGCGAAACAGCCCAGCACCAGATCGAAACTCCGATTGCTGCGCCGCACGCATCGATCGCCACATCGGCTGGCGAACCGGTGCGCGACGCGACGAACGACTGGTGATATTCGTCGACCGCAGCGTACGAGATCGCCGTAGCCAGAGCTACGAGGGCGCGACTCCAGCGCACGTCATCCCAGCCCCGGTGCAATGCGCGTAAGACCAATGCTGCGAGAATTGCATACTCCGTCACGTGCGCAGCCTTCCGCACTCCAAACTGAACCGCCGCGATCGTTTCAGCTGACACATTCGGGCTGATCCAGCGCAGGAACGGACCGATGAACCTCGACGTATGCTGCGCCGACATCAGGTCGGTCGAGGCAATGAAGATCAGCAGCATCCACGCGAGGACCGGCAGCCAATATCTAAGGAAACTCCGCACGTTGCTCAATTCGACCGCGCGCAGTGTAGTGTCCGACACGCACGCGACAAAGCGTTTCGCAGCGAAGCACTGTTAACCAGACACCATGAAACTGACCTACTACGGCCACGCCTGCTTTTCCGTCGCCGCGGGCGGCAAGACCCTCCTCTTCGACCCATTCATCACGCCAAATCCGCTCGCCGCCAGCATCGACATCAACCAGCTCGGGGCCGACTTTATTCTCCTCTCCCACGGCCATACCGACCACGTCGTGGACGTGCTGGCAATCGCGGGCAGGACTGGCGCGACGGTGATTGCGCCGTTCGAAGTCGGCAGCTGGTTCGAGAAGCAGGGCCTGAACAACGTGCAGTCGATGAATCACGGCGGCGCCGCGAACATCGGCTTCGGCCGCGTGAAGCTGACCTCCGCGATCCACAGCAGCTCAATGCCGGACGGGAGCTATGGCGGAAATCCGTGCGGGTTCGTCGTTGAAACAAATGACGGAAACTTCTACTACTCGGGCGACACAGCGTTGACCCTCGACATGAAGTTAATTGCCGAGCAGACACAACTACGCTTCGCGGTGCTGCCGATCGGCGACTTCTTCACGATGGGAATAGAGGATGCGATTCGCGCTGCCGAGTTCGTCGGCGCGGCGAAATTCGTCGGCGTGCACTACGACACTTTCCCTCCGATCAAGCTCGATCGCGAGGCTGCGCTGCGCGTCGCGCAGGCGCGTGGCAAGCAATTGCTGCTACCGGCAATCGGCGAGAGCATCGAGGTGTAGCGCATGAACCGCTCTCGCTACAGCACGCCAGGTCACAAATGGCCAGCCGCCTTGTTGCGCGATCGGCAGGCGAGGCTTGATTATCGCATCAACACGGCACTGCACATCCGGCACTTGCTCCTCGTGCTCTGCGTCATCTGCTCGACGCCCACAGAAGCGCAACCACCCGCACCGGCTGCGCCGCAGGAGCGGATCGTCATACACGCGGGCGCGTTGCTCGATCGGCCCGGACGCGAGCCACGCCGCAACGCAACCGTTGTTGTGCAAAATGGACGGATCGCGTCGGTGCAGGATGGCTTCGCCGAGCCGCCTGCGGGCGCGCGTGTGATCGATCTGCGCGATCGTTTCGTCCTGCCGGGGCTGATTGATTCACATGTGCACCTCGATTCCGATCGCGCCGGCATCGAAGGCCAGCTGGCAAGCGTCACCGACAGCGCGGCAATGAG
>DATHXZ010000387.1:0-11772 GCA_035459405.1 Chthoniobacterales bacterium | reverse complement strand
GCACGCCTTGCGCGAAACTACGGCGAGCACTGCGGGTGAGGACACCCGCCCCTACACCATCACTTGTAGCGCTTGCCGTGCTTGATGACCACGTCAACCCGCTGCAGCAGGTCGATCTGGCGTAGGACGTCGCCTTTTACGGCGATGATGTCCGCGAATTTGCCCGCACTGACGGAACCGTAATCCTTGTCGACCTTCATCTGCACGGCCGGCCAGTAAGTCGCAGCGCGGAGCGCAGTCATCGGGTCGACTCCGAGGTGATTCACCCACGCGTCCAGCTCGTGCCACGTCGAGTTGCTGTGGAACTTCATCGGTATACCGCTGTCGGTGCCTATCAACAGGACGACGCCCGCGTCCTGCAGCTGCTTAAACTTCGTCTTCACTGTTTTCGCGCGCAGTGGGGTGATTTGGTAATACGCCAGTTGCCCGGGCTGCGCGAGGGAGCGTTTGATGTCATCGACGATGTCCTGCGGCACGCCGATCTGCCATGCTGGGTCGTCGAGCTGCTCGGGATTCGCGATGAGGTGTTCGTAATTGATGAAACCCTCGATCGTGGGACACCAGAAGAGCGGACCGAGGCTCATCTGCGCAGTGCGTGCGGCGAGCGCCTTTAGCACGTCGTCAGGGTAGCCGGGTGCAGTGGCGAGACCAGTGTGCTCGAAGCAATCGGCTCCTGCCGCGAGCCCGCGCCGAATCTCTTCGGGCCGGTGCCCATGCGCGACGACCGGCAGCTTACGGGCATGCGCCTCGTCGACGACGGCTTTCACTTCGTCGATCGTCATCTGGTCCTGATCGATCAGCTTGATGATGTTGACGCCGGCGTCGGCGAGCTGCTTCACCTTCGCCTTTGCGTCAGCGACACCTTTGATGCCCCACCGGAACTGCTCCGTGCCGGGATATGGCTCGTGCTGAAGGAACGGCCCGGAAACGTAGAGAGTCGGGCCCGGAATCTCGCCGCGGTTGATGCGCTCGCGGACTTCGATGCTCTCCTGCAGCGGCGCACCGAGATCGCGGGCACTCGTCACACCAGCCATGAGCAGCTGACGCGCGGCGGCAGGCATGATGTCGGTGCCGAAGCGTTTCGGGTAGGTCTTGTCCCAATGCTCGTAGTTGCTGTGGCCGAGCAACATCGTGTGAACGTGGCAATCCCACAGCCCCGGAAGGACCGACATGCCTTCGGTGGAGATCACCTCAGCGTCGGCTGGCACCTCCAGCGCGCCTACAGTGCCGATTGCGGAGATGCGTTCGCCATCGATCAAGATGACGCTGTTCGCTAGCGGCGGGCCGCCGAAGCCATCGATGAGGCGTCCGCCGACAAGAGCGATCGTGCGCGCCGGCGTTGCGCCCGCAAAGGCGAAGAACAGCGTCGCAGCCACCGCATATAATCGAAGGTTCATGCCGCCGATGCTACAGGCGCAATACGCGCAAAGACAAGATGATCGTCGGCTGACATTCAGCTTGTTGGGGAAGTCGGCGCGCCGATATTGGCGCGATGAAAATGAAGGTCATCGTCACGCCGAAGGCGGCGGTGCTCGACCCGCAGGGCGCTGCAGTACGCGAAGCGATGAAGCATCTCGGGATGCCAGAAGTGCGCAGCGTGCGGATCGGACGCTATCTCGAGATCGACGTCGACGGCAACGAGAGTGAACTCACGCCGCGCCTGCACGAACTCTGTCGCCATTTGCTTTCCAATCCCGTGATCGAAGACTACGAGCTGGCGAATGCGGAGGAGGGCAAATGACGAAGTTTGCCGTAGTTCAATTCCCGGGATCGAATTGCGACCAGGATTGTGTCGGCGCGATCAACAGCCTCGAAGGCGCGCGCGCGGAGTTCGTCTGGCACAAAGAGACGAGCCTCGATGCATTCGACGCGATCATCCTGCCAGGCGGTTTCTCGTACGGCGACTATCTGCGCTGCGGCGCGATTGCGCAGTTTTCGCCGATCATGCAGGCGGTAATCAAAGATGCCGCCGCGGGCAAACTCGTGATCGGAATCTGCAACGGCTTTCAGATTCTCTGCGAAGCCGGGATGCTGCCGGGCGCGCTGGTGCGGAACCGGTCGCTGCACTTTGTCTGCGACATGGCGACAACCCGCGTGGAAGTGCCGCATTCGCCATTCACGATTGGCTGTCCGGAAGGAACGCTGCTGCGGCTGCCGGTGGCGCACGGCGAAGGGTGCTTTTTCGCGGACGAGCAGACGCTGCGGGAGCTCGACGAGAACCGTCAGGTAATATTGCGCTACGTCGACGAGAACGGAAAGGTCGTGCCCGAGGCGAACCCGAATGGCTCCGTTCAAAACATTGCGGGCATGTGCAATCGGGAGCGCAACGTGTTCGGTTTGATGCCGCACCCGGACCGTGCGTGCGACGAGCGGCTTGGCAGCGGCGACGGCGTGAAGATCTTCCGCTCGATGATGGAAGCCATCGGACGCAATCGCACGCAGGCTGCGTAGCCGCGCGTCCGTGTGAGCCTCTTCGTCACTGGCACGGACACAGGCGTCGGGAAGACGTACACCGCTACGCAGCTGTTGCGGCTGGCCCGAGCGAGCGGCTTACGATCGGCGGGGTATAAACCGGTCTGCTGCGGCGATCGGCATGACGCGGAGCTATTGCTCGCCGCGAGTGATGACGGGCTCACGCTCGACGACGTCAATCCGGTGTGGTTTCACACGCCGGCAGCCCCGCTGACGGCATCGCTGGTCGAGCGGCGCGACATCGATCTTCCGCTGATTCACGAGCAGTTCGAGCAATTAAGCACGCGATTCGATGTCGTCGTCGTGGAAGGGGTAGGCGGGTGGCTTGCGCCGATTCGCGATGATTACTTCGTCAGTGATCTTTGCGCCGAGTTGCAGCTCCCCGTTCTGATTGTCGCTCGGAACCGGCTGGGCTGTCTCAACCACACGATGCTCACGATCGAGAGTGTCGCTGCGCGCGGGCTGCGGTGTGTCGGCGTGGCCTTCAACAATCCAGGACCAAGTTCCGACGCCGCCGAGACCACCAACTTAGATGTTCTAAAGCGCATTTCGTCGGTCCCTCTGCTGCCAGGATTGACTGCGGAAATAGCGGCGTTTCCGCCCGAATGGCGGCAGATTTCGGATTGTCGGCGTTACACGAATGTGTCAGGCGAGTGACACATCTGTCAGCATTCTTTACACATTTTTCGGGGTGTCAGAAGGGCTTCCCTCGTAGGAGATCAGCGGCATTTGGATTGCTCGTTAAATGGCACAACCTCAATCCTATGCTCCTACAAAAAACCCTGCACATGAGTCAGTCGCTGGCGGAATGCAAAAGCCGCCTCGCGAGTATCCAGTCGTATCGTCGGCAGTTCGTCATGGTGACGAAGGCCACCGTGACCTCCTCCAAGACGGTTGATTTCAGTTTCCGTGGGCCGCTCGGATTTGAAGCCCGCACGGTTCTGCTCGCAGCCGATAGTGACAGCCCGGATCAATTCGCGTTTGAGTCGACCGGCGGCAACATCGACCTTATGGGTCTCGTCGATTTTTGCGAGATCAAGCCGAACTGCACCGAGGTAACGCTCGCGGTGCATTACGAGATCAAGAACAAGATGTTCGCCTGGCTCGATCGTCGCTTCCGTTTTGTCGACAAGTTCATGACGTCAGAGCTGCGCAGCATCCGCGCGCATTTCGAGGGAATCGCGGCCCCGGTGGCGGAACGCCCGGCGATGTTCCCGACGCTCGAGACGGCGACGGCTTAATTTCAGAGGTAGTTAGGTTTGCGAAAGGCGCGGGGCGAGTGCCCCGCGCCCTTTTGCTGTACGGATCAGGCGATCCGAACCGCGCGGGTCTTGTCGAGGCGCAACACTTGCCCGGCTTGCAGCGACAGGGTCGCCTTCGGGTCGGTCAACTTCGCGCCGTCGAGTTGCACGCTGCCCTGCTCGATCAATCGCCGCACATCTCCGCGTGATCGCGTCGTCGCGAATGCCTGAGCATATGCAGCAGCGACAACGGTAACCGCATCCGCACTGTCGGTGCGAAACTCGGGAAGCTCTGCGTCTGACAATCTCTTTTCGCTGAACCGCGCGTTCCACTCGTCGATTACCTTCTGCGCGGCTTCGGCGGAGTGATACGTGCGCACAATCTCGGCCCCGAGCTGCTTCTTCGCTTCCAGTGGGTGCATGTCCGGCGGCAGTTCGCGCCCGAGCAGCAGCGTGTAGTAGCGCGCCATAAGCTCGTCGGAAATGCTCATGAGCTTTCCGAACATGTCTGTCGCGCTCTCGTTCAGCGCGACATAGTTGCCGAGGCTCTTGCTCATCTTCTTCACTCCGTCCAGCCCCTCGAGCAGCGGCATCAGCAACACGACCTGCTGCGGCAGGTCCTCCTGCTTTTGGAAGTCGCGACCGACCAAAATATTAAACAGTTGATCGGTGCCTCCGAGCTCGACGTCTGCCTGAACCATCACAGAATCCCAACCCTGCATGATCGGGTATTGAATCTCGTGCGCGTGAATCGGTTGCTGTTGATCGATGCGCTGGCGGAAGTCCTCGCGTTGCAGCATCTGCTGCAGAGTGACCAGGCTGTTCAGCCGGATGATCTCCTCGAACTGCATCTTCTCGAACCATTCGCCGTTGTAGATGATGCGAGTGCGTGCGGGATCCAGGATCTTGAATGCTTGCTCCCGATAGGTCTCTGCATTTGCCGCAACCTGATCGCGCGAGAGCTGCGGTCGTGTGGCGGAGCGCCCACTGGGATCCCCGATTATCGCGGTGAAGTCGCCGAGAATGAGCAGGGCCTGGTGGCCGAGATCCTGAAACTCACGCAGCTTTTTTAGTGCGAGCGTGTGTCCAAGATGCAGGTCCGGGCTGGTGGGATCGACGCCGAGCTTTACGCGCAGCGGACGGCCGAGCGCCAGCTTTTCGCGCAGCTCCGCCTTGCTGATGATCTGTGCAGCACCACGCGTGAGAAGATCGAGTGCGTCGTCCGGTTGCATGGGCGCAACTTAACGAACGGCGCGCTGCTAGCGCTACTTGTTCTTGTTCAGAAGCTCGCGCACCTGATCAATCGTGAGCGGACGATCCTGCTGGCTAAGCGCCTTTTGACTTTTGCCCTGGATCAAGAACGGCCGCGTGCCGGCGAATTCCGGCGATTCGGCGGTTTTGGTTGCCTCGCGTGCGGCTCGGACGTCGCGGTATGATGCCGTCCGATACCGAACATCTGCCTTCGCTATCTGAGTGCGCGTCGAGAGATTTGCCTCGGCGTTTTGATAAAGCGAGGACGTGGTGCCGAACTGCCGGGTTCGGAATATGCCAGTCGAGAACTCCTTCTCGGGAGCGCGGCTCGCAACGTAGAAAGCCTTTGTGCGCGCCTGCTTTGTTGCTGTTGCGCCACGGGGGATGAACTGCTTCTGCTCGGCGGGATTCTGCAGCGCGGTGTCAGGTTTTAGCAGCCGGTCAATGAGCTTGCGCTCCTGCTCTTGAGCGCCAGCCGCGGCGGTAAACAGGAGGCTGACGATACAGCATGTCACGATCCCTCGCACGCGACGCACGGTGCGAAGCCGCGTTCCGGATGTAAAGCAAATAGTCCGGCGGCCGCACGGCGTTATAGTGAGGTGTGATGCTCGATGCGGCGCCGGATGAGGTGTTCATGCGTGAAGCGCTGCGACAGGCGCAGAAGGCCTTCAAGGCTGAAGAAGTGCCGATCGGCGCTATCGTCGTGCGCGGCGGGAGGATCATCGCGAAGGCTTACAACCAGGTGGAGATGTTAAAGGACGCGACGGCACATGCGGAGATGCTCGCGATCACGCAAGCGGAAGCCGCGGTCGGCGACTGGCGGCTCAATGAGTGCGATCTCTATGTGACCAAAGAGCCGTGTGCGATGTGCGCCGGCGCGCTGGTGCACGTGCGGATACGACGGGTCATTTTCGGGTGTGCGGATGAACGCAGCGGCGGCGCGGGCGGTATGGTCAATCTGTTGCAGATGCCGACCTTCAATCACCGGTGCAACATCACCAGCGGGGTGCTTCAGCAGGAATGCGCGAGTCTCTTGCAGAGTTTCTTTCGCGCTCGGCGTCAGGCCGGCGGCGACGTTGCGTCACCACTGGATCCTACGGCTTGACCCACAGGTTCACGTCTTCGCGCAGTGGCAGCGCGCGGTAACCGTGGCTCTGCGCATATGCGGTGAGCGCGCGATTTCGCTCGCCGCCCCTGTCTGGAGCAACAATCGCCGCCGGCGGAGCCGCCGCCAGGAACCCCTCGAGGCCTGCTGCGTCAACCATCGCGAACTTCGCTTTCGCGGCCTCCGGCAGGAACGCCGCTGTGCGCCAGGCGAACTGCCCCGTCGCAAACTCTTTGTAGATCCCGAGTCCGCCCTCCAGCGGAAGAATGGGCGATAGCGTCAGCACCGGGCCGGACGTGTGCGCTCGGAGTTCGCGCGCTGATTTGTGCACGCTCAGCGGCGGCCACTTATCGGGTGACGCGAGATGGCGCAGCAGTGGCAGGTCGGTGATCAATGCGAGGACGCTTACCGCCGCGAGAATGTTCCAGATCGGGCGAGCCGCGCGAGCGCCGTTGCTCCTGCAGGCGTGCGCCAGCGCGAATGCAGTTGCTATGATGACGAACGGAACCAGCGCGTAGTAGTACTGCTTGTACGACGGCGAAGGAGTAAAAGCGCCGACCCACAGAAACGGCACGCACAACAGAGCCGCGACGACCTTGCGTTGTTTAAGAAACTTGCGCCAGCCGGACCGCGCCGGAATCCAGATCGCCACGTAAGCGAAGGCAGTCAGAAGCGCGACGTTGTGCGGGAACTTCAGCAGCGCGGCGCCGAACAGCAGTTTGGCCGGCAGCTGCACTCCAGAGTTGCCGGACGCGAGCCGGTAGGCGCGGTTTAGCACGCTGTTGTAGACGAAGTTATCGAAGAAGAACTGAGCCGGTGCGCGCGCACAAAGAACAAGTGTCGGCGCGAGTGAGATCAGAATGAACAGGGCTAAAACACCGCCGCGAATTATGCGCTCTCGCCCGGTGCCAGGCATTGCCGCTACGATGCCGACGAATGCCGCGAGCAGTGGCAGGAACGATAGCCGCGTGCCAATTGCAATGCCGAGAAGGATGCCAGCGATAGCAATCCAGCGGAGTGCGGTAATCCGATTCGAGGCGTGCACCAATGCAGCAAAGCCTGCGAGCGCCGCCAGTACAGCAAGGTCGTGGTTCCATGCGTTTCCACTCGTGAGCCGAAACAGCGGGCTCGCTAGCAATGCTGTCGCCGCTGTTCCGGCGATCCACAGGCGCTGTTGACCGATGTCTCGAAGCTCGCGAGCCGTCAGCGCAAAGAGGAGGACGAGCGTGAGGAAGCCGCAGAGCACATTGAAAGACCGCGCGATCAACAGCAGGTGATCGCTCACTGCAAACAGCGCCGCATAGATGAAGGCGAGGTTTGGAACGTGGAAGTAGGGATAGTCGACGTACGGGAGCAGCCCCTCGCGAAGGAGTAACGCTCCCGCCGATACAAATTGCTCCTCGTCGCGGCTTACTCCTCTCGGCAGGGCTCTCGCCGCCAGCAGCGCCAGCGCGAACAGGAAGAAACTCGCGATAGCCGTTGCACTAAGGATCCGCACGCGTCGCGGGTCGGTCTCAGCAGGAATGCTGCGCATCAAGCGTAATTCAGCCGCAGGTTAGGTCCGCGCGCGAGGCGATTGTCGGGGGAGACGTGGCTGCCTCGCAAGGATTCGAACCTTGACTTAGATACCCTCCCGATGCCATCCGTCGTTGCACAAGAGGGAAATACCGTCAGCGAAATGCCCAGACGACAGCGGCGCGAAACGCAACGACTGGCACGCGATCAACTTTGTTCTGTTCACCAGCTGCCGCACTGCGCAAGGACCACGTCAGAAAGTAATTGGCTACGTCGGCTCGGCTCGATTGAGGAGCGCTAATAACAGCTCCGCATATTCGCAGAAGATTTTACGAAGATGCGCGCGCACGATTAACAGAACTCGTCGAGCCGAAACAGGTGCACGCGTTGATCGAATCGCACGCAAAGTACGTCCAACCCACAACCGACGAGGGAAGTCCGCACCTACCTCGCCAACGCATTCCGAGACATTCGCATTCCGACGAGTAATGGCTGAGTTGTTGCGGGCTTTTGCCATAGCCGTACCGGGCCGGACGGACTCTCACACCCGCTGCCGCTCTGACCGTTGATCGAACGCAATCGTCTCCTCCAGCTCGCCAGCCGGTCCGGGTTGTCGTTGCGGGTGCGGAGCGTCTTCGCGATCCAGCGGGTCACGGCGCAGCTCATGAAAATGCTCGGCGTAGCGGGACAGCTTATCCGCCTTGTAATTGGCTTGCTAGATGTGCTTTGCACCGCTGATCCTCGACGGATGAAACCGATCATTGCTGTCGTACTCACCGGTGTCCTCGTGTCTGCACTCGCGCCTGCCGCGCAAGCGCAGAGTTCCTCCGAGCCAGCCAGCCATTCGCACGAGATGGCGCTGCATACGCCTGGCAAGATCGAGTGGAAAGCGGGCCCGCCGTCGCTGCCAACCGGCGCGAAGTTCGCGGTGCTCGAAGGCGATCCGACGAAAGAAGGGCCGTTCGTCATGCGCTTGCAGGTGCCGGACGGCTATCACATCCCGCCGCATACACATCCGAAGACCGAACGCGTTACCATTATCGCGGGCGGGTTTTACGTAGCGATGGGCGACGACCTACAGCGCAGCAAGGCGACGAAGCTGGAGGCGGGATCTTATGGGTTCTGGCCAGCGGGAATGAAGCACGCAGCTTGGACAGAGGGCCCCACGATCATCCAACTGCACGGCACCGGGCCGTGGACGATCAACTATGTCAATCCCGCCGACGATCCGCGGAATGGGAAGAAGACCGAGTAACGCGGCGCTGAATGCGAGAAGTCGACGAGCCGCCGATTCCGGCGCGCGGATCTGCCGATGATGAGACAACTCATGCTGATGCTCGCATTGGCCGCCGCGGTAACGCTTGGCGCAGCCATCGTGTGGCTGATCGCCGTAGAGGTGCCGAAGGCGCAGCGGCTGCACGACAAACGCATCTCGCAGCAATCGCCGCTGCCGCAGACGCGATCCCATCAGGGGAGGATCTCTGCCGCTGTTTTGATGGAGACCGCTTAGTTGCGAGGGGCCAGGCCCTCAGCGCGTGCGTAGAATCTCGCGCCGACAGTTTCTCCGGTTTCGGCGCTGCTTACACGCGCTGGTTCTCCGCTCGTTTGTCGAACGGAATCACCTGCTCTACCTCGCCGGCAGCGTTAAACACGCGGATCTCGCCAACGCGATGCGCTGTGCGCCCGTCGGCGTAGCTGATTGCCTGATCCTTCGCAGTCTCGCCGACGAAACATGGCTCCACACCTGGAGCCTCGAAGCTGCCAGCCGCCGCGGTGCGCCACGGATTTCGAATATCGGGATACCCGCCCGTCATCGCACCGTTCGCAACGGCATTGCGCAGTTCGAAGTACGCGAACCCGGCGATGATCCGGAAGACGGCGTGTTTCGATTTCAATTCAAGCGCGACCAGAAGGCACCTGTCGGTACGATGGACGCCGAACAATAAGAATCTCGCAGCCGTAAGCTTCACGCTGACACAACGCGCGAAGTTTCTTCCTCCCCATGCCGTGACGCCGGCAGCTCACGGCAGCAGTCGCTTGGTGGTGCAGGCAGCGCTTACACGCCAGCGGAAGGGAGCAAGGAACGCAGTGCGATCGTTCGAGCAGCTCGTGCAGAATACGAGAAGCGGTTCGGGAACAAGCGAAAGATGGAGGTCCGAGCGATGACGGTTGAGGGCGGCTGGGCGGGTGTTCACATGTTCTTTGCTGGGGCTCACGAGGACGATTTTGACCACTGGCAGGCGGTTCTGCGTGGCTTCGGTCCCAACTGGAAAACAGCCGGAGCGTTCCGCAACAGCGACGGCTCGGAAGAGAATAATCCTTACGTCAAGTTGATGGCTCGGTATCCAGAGATACCCGATATCGTCAAGGAAGCGCTGAGCGTTCAGTGATTCAGAGATTCGGAGCTGAGTTTCCTTCTACCGGGTGGGCTCACTCCATGAGGGTTCATCCGTCAGACCACTCAACCTTCGATCGGGGAGTTTTCCACTGCATGCTTCGAGTCCTGCCGGAAGCGCTCGCGCTGGTTCTCTTTCCCATCGCAGCCGATCAGGAGCCGGTCACTCCTCGCGTCGAGCACACACACCACGTTCCCTTCAGCAGACGGCGAGCAAAGCCGCGCTGGCGAGCGGCCGGACCACGCTGCCGACGTGACGGCGTGAAGCTGAAGCCGATAAACTCACCATCCTGCATAAGCGCCAGCAGTCGCAAGCTCGACCCGCTACATGCGGAGGGGACGCAGCTCGCCAGTCAGTTCCGTCACCACCGGATAGCCTTCGATCGAGTGCGGAATCGGCTGCTCAGAGGGACTCTTCCGCTCCGAAAGCATCACCTTCAGGCACGCCGTTTTGCCATCCTCCAGCACGCTTACGTAAACACCGACGACGCCCGGAATCGCCAGAAGGCGATCGTCGTGATCCGCCAGAACGGCGTTGATGTCGCGCTGCGGCTTCCTCGGTTCAGCCATTGCGTTTGCTGCCAGCATGACCGCAGCGACGAGTAGCGTCACTGCAATCGCGATGCGCTTCACGTCGCAAGCAAAAGCACTCGCGTGCTCGTCGCAAGCAGGTGCTTCAAAGGCAGGCGAACTGTTAGTTGCCCACCATCTTCACAGTGGTTGCGCCGGTCGCGGTTTTCAGGAATTGCAGCACCTCATCGATTGGATTCGCGATACCGCTGGTGCTGCTGCCGGCGTAAAGCAGACCCACTGAACGTGCATTGCTGTCGATATCTTCAACCATGAGCGAGCCGGAGTCGCCGCCCGCGAGGAACTTGCTGCCGCGGTTTGCGATCACAATCTGGCCGGTAAACTTCTGCGTGAACGCCTCGCCACCGGCGCATTCGTTGTCGTAGGTGATGTTAATCGTCGCGTTCAGGCCTGAGATCGTGCTGCGTGTGAGCCCAGTCGTGCGCCCGCTTTTTTTCACCTTCTGGTTGAGCGACGCTCCCACGGTCTGCGATGAAATCGTGCCGATCCCGAGAATCTCGCCGGTCGCGGAGACCATATTCTCCATTACTTTGGCGATCGCGGCGTCAACGTTGGAACCAGGTAGCGATTTGATGCCCGAAAGCGTCGCTACGTTCTGCGCGTTTTCAGCGACGCAACTAACGTCGATCAGCCCCGGCTGAATGACAGGATCTCCCGCTAGGGCGGTCCTTTGATTCCCGCCTGAAACCGTGTCCGCCTCGAGCACATGATAATTGCTGAGGATGTACGGCGCGCCATCGATCGAAACCAGCGAACCAAGGGTGCCGCCGCAGCAATATCCGTTCGCCAGGTCGTACCGCCAGCCGCCGGAGGTGCCCAGTTTGATCGGAGGCGTTTGCTTTGCCTTGTGATCGACACCACCGCCGCTGCTGGGTCGCGCCAGCGCGCGGAATTTGTCCGTGAGTTCCACGCGCACGCTGACGCCTCGAACGTTCGCCGGGAAACTCCGCACCACCTCGCTGGCGTTGTCTGATTCGCGATCGACATAGACGACGAGCACGGGCGCTGCCGACGCGTCGAGCCCCACCGCCGTCCCTAGCACTTCGGACTGCTGCATCCATGCCTCGGTTACCTCTGCCTGTGCGGCCATCACCGCGCGAACGAAGGGATGTGATTGATCGAGCACGTCCGGCGGCGCCGCTGTCGCAGCCGCGCCGAAGACGAGGAGCAGTGAAGCAAACGCAGCAAGGCGCTTGCACAAA
>DATHXZ010000386.1:0-4199 GCA_035459405.1 Chthoniobacterales bacterium | reverse complement strand
TCCACCGCCGCGATCGCGGAAGCCGCGCGCGACGACATCCGTGTGCATCGCGAAGAAATGTTTCCCGGCCTCGGCAAAGATGCGGCCGGCCTGATGCTGAGCGTGCGCCGCGGCAAGCTCTCGCTCACTCAAGCCGGCACGAGCATGAGCGCCGCTGCCGACCTCGCTTACGCCTACGGGAAGTACACGCTCGTGAAGACGCAAAGCGATGAGCAGGGTCACTACCTGCAGATCTGGCGCGCGGGAGACGGCAGAGAGTGGAAGCTCGCGTTCGATTTTCAGGTGCCGCTCCCGCCCGAGCAGAAGAAACCGACGGGCTAGTCTGCGCGATGCGCAGTAAGATTCTTCGATGCGAATCCTGCTGATCGAGGACGAGATCAAGACGGCGGCGTTCCTGTCGAAGGGTCTGCGCGAAGCCGGCTTCAGTGTCGATATCGCAAGTGATGGGGAGGCGGGAGTCGAGCAAGCTGTGAGTGCACGGCACGACCTGCTGATCGTCGACGTCATGCTGCCAAAGAAGGACGGTTGGGCCGTCGTCGAGGAACTCCGCGGCGGCGGCGCCCAGATGCCGATCCTCTTCCTCACCGCACGAGACAGCGTGCGCGATCGCGTCAAAGGCCTCGAGCTCGGCGCCGACGACTACCTTGTGAAGCCGTTCGCATTTTCCGAGTTGATGGCGCGGGTCCGCTCCCTGCTCCGGCGGTCCCCCGTTCGACAGGAGGAACAACTCCGGGTCGAAGATTTGGAGATCGACACGCGCCGGCATACCGCCAGTCGGTCCGGCGTTCCGCTGAATCTCACACCGAAGGAATTCACGCTTCTGACGCACCTCGCGCGCTCGGCCGGTGAAGTGGTGTCGCGCACGGACATCATCGAGCAAGTCTGGGACGTCGACGTCGAGTCGCAGACTAATGTGGTCGACGTGATGGTGCGCCGCCTGCGCGCGAAGGTCGATGATCCGTTCGAACGCAAGCTGGTGCACACGATCCGCGGCGTTGGTTATGTCCTCAAGCCCGACTAAACCGCGCTCGATCGCATCGCAGCTTGTCGTGCTCTTCACGGCGGCGGCGGCGTTGCTGCTCGGATGCGCGCTCGGCGTCCTCTACTGGATTGTTGTGCAACACGCTGCCGAGGAGGACGACCATGCACTGGGCGACAAGCTGTTCGCGTTGCGCGCGCACATCAGGGAAGCTGGCGGCGCCGAAGGGCTGCGCGGTGAGTTGCAGGCGATGCATGCCAATGAGCGCGCGGCTTACTCGGTGCGCGTGCTCGATGCGATTGGCGCGACTGTCGCGCAGACGCCCGGGATGGACGAATTGCTCCCTTCCACACGCTTTCCGCAGCCATCGCTCGATCGCGCAACCGCGATACGGCTGCGCGGCAAGCCGTTCGTGTTGCGCGTCGCTCAGGAGAAAGCGGGTGATGGTCAGCTTTACACAGTGCAACTCGCGCAAGACCGATCGCGCGATGCGGAGTTCACACGACGATTCGGCGCGCTGCTCATCGCCGTGCTGGTGGTCGGAGTGGCGGCCGCAGCGGTCATCGCTGTGACGGTAACGAAGCGCGGCCTGCGTCCGCTTGCCGCGATGACCAGTTCCGTCCAGCGGATCGGGCCCAAACGTCTCGACGAACGGGTGGCGCCGGCAGGCTGGCCACGCGAGCTGCAACCGCTCGCCGTCGCGTTCGATGAGATGCTCGATCGGCTCGAGGATTCCTTCACGCGGTTGTCGCGCTTCTCCGCTGATCTCGCACATGAGCTGCGCACGCCGATCGCGAACATCCGCGGCGAAACAGAAGTGGCACTCACCCGACCGCGCTCGCCTGACGAATACCGGAAGGTCCTCGAGTCGTCGCTAGCTGAATGCGAGCGGCTGTCGGCGATCATCGACAGCCTGCTGTTTCTTGCCCGCGCTGAGGCGGCCGATCGCAGCATTCAGCCGACGCGTTTCGATGCACGCGCCGAGATCGAGAAGATCGCTGAGTTCTACCGCCCGATCGCTGACGAAGGCGAGATCACGCTCGTCTGCGACGGCAATGCGCATATCGATGCCGATCCGGTGTTATTCCGTCGCGCAGTGAGCAACCTCGTCGAGAACGCGCTGCGCCATACGCCTGCGGCGGGGGAAATTTTGATTGCCGTCGCTGCTCGAAACGGCCACGTCGAGATCGCGGTCACCGACAACGGCTCAGGCATCGCGCGTGAACACCTGCCACGCGTGTTTGATCGGTTCTACCGCGGCGATTCCGCACGCAGTTCGCACGGTTCCGGCCTCGGCCTCGCCCTCGTGAGATCGATCGCTGACCTTCACGGCGGAAGCGCTGAGATCGAGAGCGAGTTGAATCGCGGCACGAAGGTGACGTTAAGCTTTCCGATGAGGGAAGCGGCTGCAGGAATTGGCTAACCTGCCCGACGCGAACGTGACGAGAAGATTACATTCCGATGACATTTACTTGCTGGCGCTGGCAGACCAGTGTCTTCTCTGCGCATGTGCCGCCGCTCGTTCCTGCTGCCAATCGTCATCGCCGCTGCCGCCGTCCAGAGCTCAAGGGCGCAGGAGAGCATCCCTACTTCGCCGCCGCCGAACGACATCCAGGAAGTCGATCGGGTAGTCGTTACGGGCACGAATATCAACACCAGCGAATCGCCGCCCTTCGTCCCTGAATCGATCTTCAATCGCGAAGTGGTGGAGCGCTCTGGCTCGCGCTCGTTAGGCGATTTCCTCCGCTCCGTTCCGCAGAACAGCGGCCCGGGTTTCACAGAGAACCAGAACGAGAGTCTCTCGCCCGGCGGTTCGACGGTCGCGCTACGCGGCCTCAGCCCTGATGCGACCCTGATTTTGATCAACGGCCGCCGCGTCGCGCCGTATCCTTTTGCGCAGGCGGGTATCACCGCGTTCGTTGACCTGAATTCCATCCCGCTCGCTGCGATCCAGCAGATCGACATCGTTCGCGACGGCGCGTCTGCGATCTACGGCACCGATGCGATCGCCGGCGTGGTGAACGTGCGTTTCCTCCAGCGCTTCGACGGCACGCTCGTCAGCTTCGGCTACGGCAACACAACCGACACGGATACGCGCGAGCTTCGCTCGTCGGTCATCAGCGGTTACACGAACGATCAGCGCGGTATCGAGATCGTGATGGTAGCCGACTACTTCGATCGCGAAGCGCTCTTCCAGACTGACCGCTACTTCTCGGAGTCGATCGATCAAACGCGGCAGGGCGGCAGCAGCTTTCTGAGCTCAGTCGCGAATCCCGGCACCATCTTCGATCCGCGAACGGGCAATCCGCTGCGCGTCCCGGCAAACAGCGATGGCACGCCCGAAGTCTCGGAGTTTACCCGCGGCCGCAATCGCTTCGACCGCGCGCCGTTCCAGCCGCTTGTGCCGGAGACGGAACGCTATGGCGTCTCCTTGCGCGGCAAGTTCCGGCTTGCACCCGCGGTCGATCTGTTCGCGGATTTCTCCTATCGCAACATCTTCACCGAACAGCAGCTCGCGCCCGCCCCGATCGAGGGCGACGTCGAAAACATTGCCGTTCCGGCGAGCAATCCCTTCAACCCCTTCGGCGCGGATGTGCTCTTCCGTTATCGTGTGACTGAAGCCGGCCCGCGCGTTGAGCAGATCGACACCGACGTTTATCGCGCTCTGGCGGGGGTAAGCGTGAAGCTTTCGCCGCGCTGGATTCTTGAGACCGCGCTGCTCTACAGCGAGACGCAAGCGGAAGACAAGACGTTCAACAATCTGTCGCGTCCCGCGGTGATCGCTGCGCTTGCTGACCCGAATCCGGCGACGTCGTTCAACGTCTTCGGCGCCGGTAACGACGTGAACAACCCGGCGACGATCCGTTCGATCCTCGTCACGAGCACGCGTGAAGGCCAGTCCCGCCTCTTTGCTGCGGATGCAAAAGTGAGCGGCCCAGTCTTCAAGCTGCCGGGCGGTGAACTGCAGACGGCGTTCGGCGGTGAATATCGCTACGAAGAATTGCAGGACCGCTTCGATCCGTTCTCCGCTTCCGGCAACGTCATCGACCTCAACAGCACGTCGGCGAGTGGCAATCGGGACATCATCGCCGGCTTTGCGGAGTTCTACGCGCCGATCGTTTCCAGCGAGATGAACATTCCCGGCGTGCATCGACTCGAGGCGCAGTTCGCGTTGCGCGCGGAGAACTACAGCGACTTCGGCTCGACGGTAAACCCAAAG
>DATHXZ010000385.1:0-9927 GCA_035459405.1 Chthoniobacterales bacterium | reverse complement strand
AGATCGAGCACATGCACGACGAACTGCACGAGATCGAGGACGACCTGCATTTCCGCCGCGAAGATTATTACATCTGGCGGTGAACGGCAGGCGCCCGGCGTTCTGCTCTGATTCGCTAAGCGGGGTGTAACCGACAGATCCTTACGATCGGGTGCGACTCGCAACCGAGGCTTCTGGCGAGCGCACGCTTGCAGAAGAATGGTCACCGCATTCCGCTCCGCGGCGACGAACTTTAGTGGCTCCCGCTCGTCGAGCTCCCCGCCTGCGCGACTGTCGAGGGCAAGTTGGTGCTCGCAGAGTATGTGTTTAGCCCGAGCGCATGAGCTATCATCCCGAGGCTGCGCAGGCGCCGAGGGATCTCACGTCCTCGCAACTGATGAGACACGCGGCCAGAGCGTGACCAACACGCGGCGTTTGCACCGTGCGCTCTCGAACATCTCGCCAGTGCCCGGCCATCGCGGAGAGGCGGCCGACAGAACAGCGCATGGTCACGCGCGGACAAACGGATTCGTCCGCCGCTCGTCGCCGATCGTCGTCGCCGGCCCGTGGCCCGGCAGCACGGTGACGTTGTCGCCGAGCGGGTAAAGTTTCGTCCGAATGCCGCGAAACAACAGCTCGCCGTCACCCCCCGGCAAATCCCAGCGGCCGACGCCGCCGGCAAAAAGAACATCGCCACCCACCAGCAGCTCGGCTTCGCGCGAGAGGAAGCAAAGGCTGCCTGGCGAGTGCCCCGGCACGTCGAGCACCTGAAACTCGCGCCCGAGAAATTCTCGTGCCGGCGTTTCCTCGATCAGGAAATCCGGCTCCGCGGTTTCGATTTCAAGCGCGAACCCCACGTTCCGGAAGAAGTTCGGCTCGGCGATCATCGGCACGGTCTCGGCGTGGCAGCCGATGGGGCAACCGAACCGCCGTTTGATCCTGGCGACATCAGGAACGTGATCGAAATGCCCATGCGTCAGCAGCAACATCTTCGGTGCGATACCTTCCGATTCCAGCCACGCGCACGCTCCATCCGGCGCGTCGAAGAGAATCGGCCCTTCGGGCGCGGTAAGAAGATAACAGTTCGTCTCGAAGATGCCGCCGCAGAACGTCTTGTATTTCATGGCTGAACGGAAATCGCCGCTTAGCCTAGCAGCGATCGCCGGGGTCGCATTTTGGGAATCGCGGCGAATATCACGCTCACGGAACGGAAGCTGCACTCAAAACCGCTGCGCCGTCCGTTTTTACGTGTAGTGTTTGAATCTTCGCGGCTCGGCGTTGTCTCACGTGGTGCGGCTGTAATCAGCACGCTCGCCATGTTGCGCTGATTTGCGATTTCTGCGACTTTCCCAAACCTCAAATTCCGAATGAAGTCCCACTTCCGACTCTCTCTCGCGCTCCCGGCCGTAATTCTGACTTTCGCGATGGCGGTCCAGCCGCTTCAAGCCAAGTCCGATCTGGAGCAGGTCGCAGTGTCGGTGGGGCGTCTGCTCGAAGAGGGCCACTACACGCACCAGCCGCTGAACGACGAGGTCTCGAAGAAGTTCCTCAAGACCTATCTCGAGCTGCTCGATTTCAGCCACCTGTTCTTCACGCAGCAGGATGTCGACATGCTGACAGCGAAGTACGGCACGTCGATCGATGACGATGTTCTGCTCGGGAACTTGAAGCCAGCTTACGAGATCTACGAGCTTTACATGAAGCGTGTCGACGACCGCGTCGCGAAAGTGAAGCAGCTCGTCAACCAGCCGCCGGACGTCAAGCCTGACGCGACCATCGACCTCAGCCGGCAGAAGGCGCCATGGCCGAAGGACGAAGCCGAAGCGGACGAAATCTGGCGCCTGCGCGTCGCGAATGAATTGCTGCAAGAGAAGCTGAGCGAGCACCCGATCGAGCCCGGCCCGCAATTGATCGCGCGCCGCTACGATCGCCTCATGCGCAACGTCCACGAAGAGGACAAGCCGGAGCAGGTGAAGCTCTTCCTCGCCGCTCTCGCGCAGACCTACGACCCGCACTCCGAGTATCTCAGCAAAGCCGACCTCAAGAACTTCAGCATCAACATGGGCCTGTCGCTCGTCGGCATCGGCGCCATGCTGCGGAGCGAGGACGGCTACGCGAAAATCCAGAGCCTCGTCGTCGGCGGCCCGGCGCAGAAGCACGGCGGGGTGAAGGTTGGCGACCGCATCACGGCAGTTGCGCAAGGGAACGCGGAATTCACCGACGTCCGCGACATGCGCCTCGACAACGTGGTCGAGATGATCCGCGGCAAGAAGGGCACGAAGGTCCGCCTCCTGATCATCCCGTCCGACGCAGCCGATCCATCGAAGCGCAAGACGATCGAGCTCGTCCGCGACGAGATTAAGCTGAAAGACCAGGAAGCCCGCGCCGACATCATCCATAAGAAGGACGCGAACGGCGAAACCGTGAAGCTCGGATGGATCACGCTCCCGTCGTTCTACGCGGACATGGACAAGCGCCAGAAGAGCACCACGCGCGACGTGCAGGCGCTCCTGAAGCGCCTCAAGAAAGAGAACGTCGGCGGGCTGGTGATCGATCTTCGCCGCAACGGCGGCGGTTCGCTTGAGGAGGCAATCGCGCTCACCGGTCTGTTTTTGAAGTCGGGCCCGATCGTGCAGACGAAGGGCTCGAACGGCAACATTGTCGTGTCGAGTGATCCGGATCCGGGTGTCGCGTACAACGGCCCGCTCGTTGTCATGACCAGCCGGCAGAGCGCATCAGCAAGCGAGATTTTCGCCGGCGCGCTGCAGGATTACGGGCGCGCGATCGTCGTTGGCGACAAGAACACCTTCGGCAAGGGCACCGTGCAGACGATCCTCGAGATCGGGCGATTCACGTCGCTCCTCGGCAGCAACTCGCAGGAAGACGGCGCGCTCAAGCTCACCATCCAGAAGTTCTATCGCGTCGCAGGCGGTTCCACGCAGCTCAATGGCGTCGCTTCGGACATCGTCCTGCCGTCGCTCAGCGATCTGCCGGAGTTCGGCGAAGGCGCATTGAAGAACGCTCTGCCCTACGACACGGTCCCGAAGGCGAAATACACGAAGTGGCCGGAGACGCCTCACGTCTTCCTTGAAGAGCTGAAACGCCGCTCGTCCGAGCGCGTGAAGCAGAACCCAGAGTTCCACTACGTGCTGGAGGATATGGAGCGGCTGCGCAAGAAGCTCGACGACAACCGCATTTCCCTGAACGAAGACGCCCGCCGCGCGGAGCTCGAGGAAGACAAGCTCCGCAAGGAAACGCGCGCGAAGGATCGACTCGCGCGGCAGGGCGAAGAGACACGCGTTTACCGCGTCACGCTCGACACCGTCGACAGCCCGAATCTCCAGCTCATCATGTATCCCGCCAAGCTCGCAGCGAAGAAGGGTGGCGTTGCCCCCGAGGCCGCAGGTGATGCGGAGACGGATGCCGCTGATTCAGAGAACCCCGACGAGCCGCGGCTTGATCCAATGCGCGACGAGGCGTTGAACATCCTGGCTGATCTTGCCGGGTTGACTCAGGGTCCAAGGACCGCGAGCACGAGCGCGACTCCGCCGGCACCGTAACCGGCCGACAAAACGCGCGTGGGGTTGCGGGAGCGCTTTCCAACCGCCGGTCGAGTCGATAAACTCGGCGCGCAATGAGGGTTGGGCATTTTCGTATCACGGTTGCGGCGGTGCTCGCATCGGCCGCGTTTGCCTGCAGCGCACCTCCACTGATTGCACAGCAGGCGGCGGAAGGCGGCGAGCTCGCGCAGCAGTTCCAGCAGGGCATGGCCGCCTTCCAGAGCGGCGACTTCGCGAAAGCTGCCGCCGAGCTCGAGGCAGTGGTGAACAGAGCCGAGTTCTCGCCGCCGATGGAGCCGATCTTCTACACGATCGGCTCGGCGTACTTCAACGTGCCGGACTACAAGAAGGCCACCGCCGCGTTCAAGAAGTACCAGGAGAAGTTCCCGCAAGGCGCGCATGCGTCCGAGGCGGCGTTCGCAATCGCACAGTGCAGTCTGCTCACCAAAGACTACAACGCTGCCGTCGCGCAGTTCGCCGCGCTCGAGAAGGATCCGAAGATACGCGACCAGGCGCTGATGGCGCAGGCGCAGGCGCTGAAGGAAGGCGGCAAAGCCGATCAGGCAGCCGCCGTGCTCGAGAAGGTCGGCGGCGGCGAGATCAAGAGCCCGCAGGCGATGCGCGGAGCGATGATGCTGGCGCAGTCGTACGCGCAGAAGGGGATTGCCGATAAAGCCGTGCAGACGATCACGAAGCTGCACCGGAACATTCACCTCGTGGACAACATCGTGGAGCTTAACGCGCTTACTGTTGAGCTCGGTGATCAGCTCTACGGGAAGAAGTTCTACGCCGACGCACTCGAATGTTACCGCGCGGCCTACCGCCCCGAGCAGATCGTGCGCATGCAAACCGAGCGTATCGCGGGCATGCACCAGGCGATGGAGAACAACCTTGCCGCCGCGCGCGCCGACCCATCAAAGATCGGTCAGCTCGGCAGCGCGAACAACGAGCTGAAGGCCGACATCGCAAACGCGCAGCGACTGCTCGCGGAGTTCCAAAAACTGCCGAACGTCACGCCCGCGATTTACATCCGCCTCGCGCGTTGCTTCTTCGAGATCGACAAGAAGTGGGAGTCGATCGTGGTCTCACAGGAGATCCTCGACCGGTTTCCGAATGCCGCCGAGCGCGAGCCATCGCTCTTCGGCATCATCGTTGCGCTCTCCGAGGTCAACCAGCCGGAGAAGGCGATGGCGGGTTGTGAACAATACCTGCGCGACTTTAAGGATGGCCCGAATGCCGAGACCGTCGGCTACTTGTTAGGCGCGGCAGCCTTGCAGGCGAATGATCCGCGCGCAGCCGAGACGTATTTCGGCCGAATGCTCGATGCGCAGCAGAAGGGCACGTATCGCGAGCAGATGCGCTACCTGCTCGCGAACGCGAAGTTCATGGCGGGCAAGCATGATGAAGCTGCCGCCGAGTACAAGAAATACCTCAGCGAGTATCCCAAGGGGCAGAGCGTCGAGGACGTCGTTTACCGCATCGCCCTGACGGCGCTCTTCTCAGGCAAATACGAGCAGGCGATGAACGAGCTCAACGCCTACATGCAAAAGTACCCGCAGGGCGCGTTCGTCACGGACGCGAAGTACCGCCTGGCCGTCTGCAAGTACGCCGCTTCGCTCTATGACGACGTGATCAAGGACTGCAAAAGCTGGGAGGCGGAGTACCCCAAGAACCAGCAGCTCGGCGAGGTGCTCTCGCTTCTCGCGGACTCCTACGCGGCGACTGATCGCGAGCAGGAAGCTGTCGGCGTTTACACCCGCAGCTACAAGATCGCCGCGACGGACGAGGTGATGAATTATGCGCTCTTCGCCGCGAGCAAGATTCTCCAGAAACGCGGCGAATGGGACAAGGTGAGCGATCTCTTCACCGGGTTCATCGAGGAGAGACCTGATCATGCGTCGGTCATCACTGCGCTTTACTGGATCGGGAAAGCCAAGTCACATCTCGGGCAGCCGGACGAGGCGAAGCGAATCACTGCCGACACGATCAAGAAGTATATCCGCGACCCGCAGCGTGAGCCGGTCGAGATGCTGCTGACGCAACTCGCACAGCTTTGTGTCCGCAAGAAACGCCTGACCGACACTGTAGCCGGGGACGCTGTCCCCGGCTCGCTCGAGACGGTCGAATCGCCGAGCCAGCTGGGGACACCGTCCCGCGCTACAGACCCTGGCGCTGAGCTGGATGCGCTGCTCGGCGACAGCGACGAGGATCCGCACCCGACGGCGCGAGCCCGCATCCTGTTCGCGAAAGCGGAACTGGGGCGGCTGCGGCGGCAACCGGCCGAAGAAGAGAAGAACATCGCGCGCATCGCTGAGACAGTGAAGCCTGAAGACTTGAGCCCGATGCTGCTCGGCCGCGCCGCCGATCATCTGCTCGCGACAAAGAAGCTCGATAAAGCGCGCGAGTTCTACCAGCGGCTGATGGATGAGTTTCCGAAGAGCGAGTATGTCGACTTCGCTTACAACGGGCTGGGGGAGATCGCGTTCCAGAAAAACGATCACGCAAAAGCGCTGCGCTACTTCACCGATGCGACGGAGAAGATTGCCGCCTCGTCGAAGCTCAAGGAAGTAACGCTCGGCCGAGGCAAGACGTTGCTCGTGACGGGCAACCTGGACGAAGCGCGGAAGGTCTTTGAGCAGGTCGCGGGCATGCGTGAATGGCGCGGCGAAGCAACGGCCTTCAGTGTCTTTTCGTTAGGCGAGATCGAGGCGCGCCGCGGGCGCTGGGCGGAAGCGAATGCGTACTTCCAGCGCGTTTACGTTGGCTATCAGAAGTTCCTGCCGTGGGTTGCGAAAGCTTACATGGCGAGCGCCGAGAGCTTCGAGAAGCTCGGCAAGATGCAGGAAGCGGCGAACACCTATCGCGAGATGCTGCGGCTGGCGGACGAGAAGAAGGAGCTGGCGGGTTTCAGTGAAACGCAGCAGGCGCGCAAGAAGCTCGAAGCCATGCGACAACAAGGATGAGGGGGAAACGCGGAATGCGGATCTCGGAATGCGGAACGGCTCTCGTGCTCCTGCTCGTGATCGTGCTCGTAGTCGGCGAGCGAGCTGACGCGCAGACGATTGTCCTGAAGACAGGCCAGCGCGTGGAGACCAACGGGGTGAGGCGCAGTGGTGACAAGGTGATGGGCAAGATCGAAGTCGCGGGGACCGCCGGCGAAGTCGGCCACGACGTTTCCGCGATCGCGAAGATCGAATTTCCCGAGCCGCAGGGGATCAAGCGCGCCGCTGAGTCTCTTTCACAAGGTGACGCCGAGAGGGCGCTGGCAGACATCAACCCGATCATCACATTCTACGAATCGTTCCGTGATATACCCGGGGCGTGGTGGGCACCGGCCGCAGTCATCAAAGTTTCAGCGTTGGCTGCGTTGCAGCGGGACCTGGAAGCAGAGCCGCTCGCGGCAGCGATTCAAAAAAACGCCACCGACCCCGAGACTGCCCGGGCCGCGAATTTGCGGATCGCAAGCTCGCTTCTGAAGCGGCAGGAGTACGACAAAGCGGCTCAAATTTGCGACGCAGCGATCAAGGAAAGCACTCGACCTGACGTGCTCGCCGACGCTTGGGTAACCAAGGGCAACGTCCTGCTGGCACAGAAGCAATGGGACGCGGCTTTGCTCGCATTCCTGCGCGTGCCGGTGTTCTATCGTGACGAAAGATTGTATATGCCACAGGCGTTGCTCGGCAGCGCGCGCGCCTACCGGCGGCTCGAAGACAAGGAACGAGCGAAGAAGACGCTCGATGAGCTGATCGCAGGCTTCCCGAAGTCGGCCGAAGCTGCGACCGCGAAAACGGAATTGCAGAAGTTGTGAACTGAACGCGCTGACGCGCATTGGACCCCTTATGAAATTGAGAACTCTCTATCTTGCCGCGCTCGCAGCGACCACGCTGTTGCTCATCGGCTCTGCCTTCGCACAGGAGCCCGCCGCTGGCGCCGCGGGTGGTCACGGCAGCGGCGTGCATTCGAAGACGCTCTGGGAGCAGATCAAGGAAGGCGGCTGGGTCATGATCCCGATCGGCCTTTGCTCGGTCGCGACGCTCTACCTCATTGGCGACGGCGTCCTGCGCACGAGCCGCAAGCGCGTGGCGCCTGCGGGTCATGAGCAGAGCGTGAAGGCGTTGTTCCGCCAGGGCGACTACGTCGGCGCTTACAATTTCTGCAAAGAGAACCCATCTCCGCTCACCAACGTGCTGCGTGTCGGCATCAGCCTGCTCGGCGACGGCAAGCAGAACGCCGAGGAAGGCATGATGGGCGAGCTCGCGAAGGAGAACGCGAACATGCAGACCTACATCAGCTATCTGTCGGTTATCGGCGTTTGTACGCCGATGATCGGTCTGCTCGGTACCGTCACCGGCATGATCAAGGCTTTCGCAAACCTGGGAGCGGCGGGCATCGGCGATCCGTCCGGGTTGTCGGCCGCCATCGGCGAGGTGCTCGTGGCGACCGCATCAGGTCTGTTCATTGCGATCCCGGCGTTCGGCGCGTTCTATTATCTGCGCAATCGCGCCGCCGCCTCGATCCATCACATCCAGGACGTCATCAATAGCGCGTTCCGGAAGATGCCCTACGAATCGCTCGCCGGTGTGCACATCGGTGACGAGGAGCTATACGCCGCGATCCCGAACTGGCTCGTCCAGCCGGAGGGCGACGGCACGGGCTCGACGACGGGCCGGATTGCGAGCGACGCAACCGGTCGCATCCCTACGGGCGCCACAGGCCCGCTCCGGGCTTAATCAGCCATGGCAGGCGGCGGCGGAGGCAGCGACTCGGGCGAGCCGGAGTTCCAGATAGCTCCGATGATCGACGTTTTGCTCGTGATCCTGATTTTCTTCATGACGATCACCTCGGCCTCCGTGCTGAAGGTGGACAAGAAGATCGATCTGCCGATCGCGAAAAACGCGCAGAAGAAGGATAACTCACGGGCCGAGACGGTGGTGAACGTGCGCTGGGAGCACAAGCGGGCCGAGTTCGTCTACGAAGACCGCGTTTATCGAAGCGCGAACGAGATCGTCGAGCAGCTGAAGACGGCGAGGATCACCGGTGAGAAGAATGTCACCGCCGCTGCCAACCCGTCTTTCCGTGCGGTCATTCGCGGTGACCGCGATGTGCCTGCCTTGTATGTCTCGCAGGCGATGAACGCCTGTGCGGAAGCTGGCATCAGCGACATCTCCTTCTCGGCGACGAACAAGGAATAGCATGCGCCTCGATCTCAACCCGAACCAAGGCAACGTCGGCTTTCAGATCGCGCCGATGATCGACGTGGTCTTCGTGATCATGTTGTTCTTCATGGTCATGGCCGGCGCGGTGAAGATCGAGAACGAGTTGAACACGCAGCTGCCGGGCACCGCCGCGACATCGACCTCGACCGACTTCGTCGACGAGCAAATCATCACCATTTCCGACACCGGCGAAGTAAGCCTCAATGATGAGCCGTTCGACACACCACAAAGCAAGGAGCTGCCGGAGCTGCGCGGAACGCTGATGCGCTTGAAGCAAAACGCCGACGCCGCGAAAACGGCGGCGGTCGTCACTATCATCAGCGACGAGCAGGCGAAATATAGCCGCACCGTTGACGTGCTCGATGCCCTCGCGGTGGCGAAGATCGACAACGTCACGTTCACCGTCGCCGAAGAAGAATGATCGAAGCGCCGGCAGATGTTGCGCCTCCGACTCCTTCGAAGCGGCGGTGGAGCTGGAAGCAATTCGGCGGGAAGTTTCTCTTCATCAGGGCGGGCCGCCTTTGAAGGTCAGCTTCCGCGCCGCCTGATAATGCTGCACGACGTATCGCATCGCAGTAGTGCGGCGGCAGTCGGCGCGCAAGCGCGGAGTATCTTCAATGCCGCCATCGACGACAATGTTTTGCGCGTGGGCGTTACACGTCCAGCAGCGTCGCGGCGGCGAGCGAGAGGGACCTTAGGAGAAGGGAGAGTTTTTCATCGCGTGGATTCCTCAGGGCGCGGCAGTCAACATCGGTGTGAAAATCGGCTGCAGACGCGCTGAGCGGAGCACGGCGCGCAAAGCTGCTCAAATTACCAATCGTACGCCGTGATGACCGTGGCTTTGAGTGGGCGGAGATTGGATCGCGCGCTGCTGCTGGGCTCACATACGCAGCTGACGAACGCGCCCGGGTGCCAACGCGCCGAATGCCGTCTGCTCAGCGCAGTCAGTCGGCAGCACCGACGCGAAACGCTTATCGCCAGCGAACCGGCGGCGGCGCGTATGGCTCGTCGAAATACGGGTCGATAAACTCTTCCTCGTCTTCGTAGCCGCCGCGATCGCGAGGTGGCCAGTAATTCGGCTGTTGCCGCGAGCGCCCGCGCGTCGGGGTTGTGCCGAAAACCGTCACCGGCGTTCCGACCTCGACCGCATTGTAGAACGCGACCGCGTTGCG
>DATHXZ010000384.1:0-3334 GCA_035459405.1 Chthoniobacterales bacterium | reverse complement strand
GAACCCGCCGAAGACGACCGAATGCACAGCGCCGATGCGCGCGCAGGAGAGCATCGCGATCGCCGCCTCCGGGATCGTCGGCATGTAGATGATGACGCGATCGCCTTTGCGGATTCCGTTGCGCTTTAGCACGTTTGCGAACCGGCAGACGTCGCGGTGCAGCTGCTGGTACGTGAGGGTGCGCTTGTCGCCGGGTTCGCCTTCCCAGAGGATCGCTGCCTTGTTGCGCGTGGGGCCGGTGAGATGCCGATCGAGGCAGTTCTCAGAGACGTTCAGCTTGCCGCCGACGAACCATTTCGCAAACGGCGGCTTCCAATCCACGACGCTTGTCCACGGCTTCTGCCAGGTGAGCTCCTTCGCCTCACGCGCCCAGAATTTGTCCGGCGCTTTGATCGATTCGCGGTACAGCCGCTGATAATCCTCGAAGCTCCCGATCCGCGCCCGTTTTGCGAACTCGCGCGCCGGCTTGAACACCCGCTTCTCGATCAGGTGCGACTCGATGTTGTTGCTCATGCCAAGAGGAGAACGCGTGACGCTACGTGGCTCCCGCGCGGCTCTCAATCCAAACTTCGCTGCGCCGCCGCCCGCGGTGCGAGCGAGTTTGCCGTTGTTCGCTGCCGCAGCTCAGCCGAAGATCGCCGCATGAGCGACCACGTTTACAAAAAAATCGAGCTAGTCGGCTCGTCGCCGAACAGCATCGAGGAAGCGGTGCAGAACGCACTCGCACGCGCGCAGCAGACCGTGCGCAATATGCGGTGGTTCGAAGTCACGGAAACGCGTGGTCACATCGAAGACGGCAAGGTCAATCACTGGCAGGTGACGGTAAAGATTGGCTTCACCCTCAACGCGTGAGGCACTGACTGTAGCGGCGGTCTGCGACCGCCGACCGCGCGCGGCAATACGTGGTTGCGTCCGATTACGGCGGTCATAGACGCGCCGCTACAGGCAGCGTCAGATCTGATCCTGCTGCGCCGCCTGATACAGCTTCGTCGCGCCGTAGATTAGAATCGCCGGCTTTGCTGCCACCAGTGCCAGTTTGGCAACCCCACCGAGCATCCGCCCGACCGGCAGGCGGTCAAGCACGAGGCCGGCAAGCGCCGCGTACATGATCGCGCGGGTCGGATTCGAGCGGACATAATCCTCTGTCTGCTCCATGATCTGCTCGAATTGCTCTCTCGTGTAGCGAAGGCCGCGCTCCGCGATGTCGTCCGTTTGGGCAAGTTGTCCGTCCATTTCACCCATTGTTCGGATGAAGGGGCGCGATTGCGTGTCCCAATCGGTCAGCGCAGCGTCAGCCAGACGGTCCGCGCTCCAACGCCGCGGGGGTAATCGGGGAGGGGAGGTTCGCTGTGAAAATTCCCCGCGCGTCGCGTGGCCTTCAGACAAAAACGGCCCATGACCTGCAGTCCCTTCTCGTTGATCGTGGTGCAATTGGTCGAAAGCAGGATGTGCGCGTCTCGTTCCGCCACCTCCAGCGCCATCAACAGCAGCTTCTCGAAATCCTCCTCCACCTGGAACTGCTTGCCGGCCTTCGAGCGCGAAAACGTCGGCGGGTCGAGGATGATGATGTCAAACTTTTCGCCTTTGCGCGCGAGCCGCGGCAGTACTTCCATCGCGTCGTCGGCGATGAAGCGATGATCGTCCGTCGGCTGCGAATTGAGCGCGAAGTTCTCGCGGCCACGCGCAAGCGATTTCTTGGAAAGATCGACGCTGACCGTCTTTGCGCCGACGTTCGCGGCGGCGACGGAAAATGCGCATGTGTATGCAAAGCAGTTGAGCATCGTCTTCGGCCGAACCTGGCGCACGTAGCTGCGGTTGTTGCGCTGATCGACGAACAGCCCGACCGAGTAGCCGGCGGCGAAGTCGGTCCCATAAAGCAGCGACCGCTCCATCGCGACGCTCTGCAGCGCCGCGGCCGGATCGCCCACCACCAGCTTCGGCGCCTCACGCTCGGCATTCTGCTTGGGCAGAAACCGTGCAAAGACCCGCGTGAACTTGAAGTTCACCGAGAGCGACCAAAGGAACATCTCGGTCGTTAGGCGCTCCTGCGCGATCGGTGTTTTGTAGGAAACGAGCGCGTCAGAGCCGTAGCGATCAACCCAGCCGTCCGGGAACGTGCAGACGCGATAAGCGTTCGTCTGTTCCGCCTCGAACGCCTGCACCTGCGCGGCGTCGACCCATTCGGACATTCTCATTGCGTGACACCGCAGCTTCGAAGCTGATTCGGGGAGCGGCCACGTTCTGCGCCTATCGAGTCGTTCTCTTGCCGTGCCCGACCAGAACGCTACGTTTGGCGCGCGCTCCGCGATCGCGTCGCCGCGAGTGCCTGCATGCAACGAGTCACCGTCCGCGTCCCGGCGAGCACGTCCAATCTTGGCCCCGGGTTCGACTGTCTCGGCGTGGCGTTGCGCCTCTACAACAACGTCGTCGTGCAACGCCGCGGTTCAGCGAAACCGACGCCGATGATGCGTGCAGCGGCCGACGCGTTCTTCGTGCGCGGGACGGTCGCGCCGTTCGCGTTTTCGTGCAAGGTCAGCGGCGACGTGCCGGTCTCACGCGGGCTCGGCAGCAGCGTCACGGTGCGGCTCGGGCTGCTGTTTGGCTTGAACGAGCTCGCCGGGCGACCGCTCACGCGCGAGCAGCTATTCGAGATCTGCACCGCGCTTGAAGGTCATCCCGACAATGCAGCGCCCGCGGCCTTCGGCGGGTTCAACGTGTCGCACTCTGCCCACCAGCAACGATTTGCGGTCTCCTCAGCACTGAAGTTTGTGCTGCTGATTCCCGACTTCGAGGTGCGAACGTCAGACGCGCGCGCGCTGTTGCCGTCCCGCATCGCGCGCATCGATGCGGTGCGCAGCTGCGGCAATGCGTGCGCGATCACGGCAAGCTTTGCATCCGGCGATTACGCGAAATTGCGCGGCGCGTTTGCCGACGGCTTGCATCAGCCGTTTCGAAAGCGGCTGATCCCGTTCTTCGATGCTGTCGTAGCGGCGGGCGAGGAGTCGGGCGCGCTAGGCGTATTCCTCAGCGGCTCCGGTTCGACGATCGCCGCGGTCACGCTGGAAAGCAGCGCCGCTGTTGCCGCGGCAATGCGAGGTGCTGCTGACGCTAAAGCGGAGGTGATTGTGACCACGGCCGACAATCGCGGCGCGCAGATTTTCCGATGAGTCAGCGTTCCGAGCGTCTGGAGCAGTTTGCGATCGATGTCATTCTCGGGCGTCGTCACGGCGCGCGCGCGACAATGCTCCGTGGCTTGCTGCGTGGGCTCTCAGTCATCTATGGGCGGCTCGTGCAACTGCGGCTCTATCTGTATCGCAAACGCATCTTCCGTGAG
>DATHXZ010000383.1:0-5492 GCA_035459405.1 Chthoniobacterales bacterium | reverse complement strand
CTTTCGCCGCGAGCGCGCCTTGATGTGCGGAGGTGTCGATGCCGCGCGCCAAGCCGCTAACGACGGTCAGGCCCGCATACGCGAGCTGATAGGAAAGCTTCTTCGCCGACTCGCTGCCGTAATGCGTCGTGCGGCGCGAGCCAATAACGCCGATGGCATGTTGATCGCGCTCCTTCAGTTCGCCCCAGACATACAGCACGATCGGTGGCGCATGAATCTCGCGGAGCTGGCGCGGATAGGTCGGCGACTCCGCCGTGATCACCTGCGCACCGAATTCGCGGACGCGCTGCAGCTCTGCGGAGAGATCGACGATGCTCTCCCAGCTCGTAATCTGCTCGGCGACTTCCCCGCCGATCCCGTCAACGGCTCGCAACGCACTCCCGCGCGCCGATAGGATACGCTCTGGCGTCTCGAACACCTGCAGCAGCTTGCGCAACCGCACCGGTCCGATCGTTGGCAGCATGTTGAGTGCGATGCATGCTTCGGTGGAATTCATTGTCTTCGAGGGGCGTGCGAAACTATCCGATGCATGGGAGATCGTCACACCCGCAGAGACACGAACGCGGAAGGTCAGGTCCTCGAGCAGCTCGAGAAGCCCAGCCCACAGTGACACGCGCCGCGACGCGTCGGTAGTCGAGCGGGAACGGCTCTAAAAGGGAATTTCGTCGTCGTCCGGCTCGGACGGCGCTGGCCTTGGCGGCGGACTGCTGGAGCGACCGCCGCCGCCGCTGAAAGATGATCTGCCGCCCCCACCACTGCTCGGGCCTTCGTCGCCCTCTCCGCCGCCCTGTCGCCCACCTAGCAACTGCATCGTCTCGCCGACGACGCGGAGCTTGGAACGCTTTTGACCACTCTGCTTGTCGTCCCAGCTATCGAGCTGCAGGCGACCTTCGATCAGCACCGGGCGTCCCTTCTTCAGGTACTCGCCAGCAATTTCGGCGAGCCGGGACCAAAGCACGACGTCGACAAACGTAACTTCCTCACGCTTCTCACCGCCTTCGAGGCTGTACTGCCGATTGACGGCGAGCCCAAGATCACACACCGCGCTGCCTTTCGGAGTATACCGAACCTCCGGGTCGCGCGTGAGGTTCCCGACGAGAATGACTTTATTGAAACTGGCCGCCATCCGCCCCTTCTAGCGGAACTGGCCCTACTCCGCGACCTTTTTCGAGCGGGACTCAGCCTTCGAACGGAGGCGCTGATAGTGTTGACGGTAGACTTCCGGATCGAGCTTGAACTTCGATCGCAACCTGGTGATCAGCTGCGAGTCGGCGTGGAAGATGAAGTTGACGAAGTGGCCGGAATCGAGCTCGCCGGCCTGGTAGGAGAACTGCCGCTTGTCCATTTTCTGCACTTGCTCGACGTCAGCGCCTTCCTTCTGAAATTCGCCCTCGAGGCGGTCCACGATGTCCTTGATGCTGTCTTCTTTCCCCTGCGCGTTCAGGACGAGCAATGCTTCGTAGCGGTTCTTCATGATTCCGGATTTTTGTTGAACGTGTTCATCGCGGAAACGACGCCTTTGTCAATGGCCGCTTTGACCGCGTCGACCGCCCGCTCGATCGTTCTGTCCACCGCCGGCATCTCCTCTTCGAAGAAGCGGCCGAGGACCCAGTCGACAGCGCCACCCCCTGGCGCTGCGCCGATGCCGATGCGCAGGCGCGGGATCTCCTCCGTGCCGAAGGTGGTGATGATCGATTCAAGGCCGTTGTGTCCGCCAGGGCTTCCTTTCAGCCGGATGCGTAAACGCCCAAGCTCCAGCGCCAACTCGTCGAGAACGACGAGCATCTCGGAAGGCGCCACCTTGTAGAATTGCGCAAGTGCGAGCGAAGGCCCGCCGCTGCGGTTCATGTACGTCATGGGCTTGACGAGCAGCGCCTGATCCGTCTTCGCCCAATATGCTCCCCACTTTGCGGAGCGTTGCCATTCGACAGCCGAATCCGCAGCGAGGCGATCGAGCACGACAAAGCCAACATTGTGGCGCGTGCGCTCGTACTCCGCCCCCGGATTGCCGAGCCCGACCACCATCCGGATCGGCGCTGGCTCGGCCGGCAAAGCTAGTCAGACGAACTGAAGCAAGCGCGAGCCTACTTCTTCGCCGCTCCACCCGCAGCGTCCGGGTCTTCCTTCTTCTGCGTGATGACTTCGGGCGCGCTGGGGGCGTCCGCCGCAGGCGCGGCGTCATCGGCGACAGTAGGTGCCATGACGGAGAACGCAGTCAGCTCGGGCGGGTTTGTGGTTGTCACCCCCGCAGGAAGCTGGATGTCGCGCACGTGGATTGCGTCACCGATATTCAACGCCGAAACGTCGACGCTGATCACATCCGGCAAATCGCGCGGCAGACACTCGATCGAGAGCGAGCGGAGGCTCTGCTCGAGCAGGCCGCCAAAATTCTTCACGCCGTTCGCGGTGCCCGTCGGCTCGAGCGGCACGTCGGCTTCGATCATCTCGTCCATGGAGATGGCGTGGAAATCGATGTGCAGGACATCGCCACCGATCGGGGCATGCTGAACTTCCTGCACCATGGCGAGGCGGTTAGTCCCCTCGCCCGCGATCTCGAGCTCGACCAAAATGTTCTCGCCCGCCGCGTGGCTCAGCAGCGCGCTGAATTCGCGCTTCGACACCTGGAGCGGCTCGGATTGCGCCTTGGCGCCATAGATGACGGCCGGAACCGCACCGGTTGCTTTCAGTTTGCGGACGGCGGAACGGCCGGTGCCGGTGCGACGAGATGCGGTGAGTTTGACTTGTGTTGCCATGGTGAGTGCTAGGTGGTGCGGTTATCGATTTCGAAGAGCGACGAAACAGACTCGTCGCTATGGATACGCTTAATGCCTTCGCCGAGAAGCTCGGAGACGCAAAGCACGGTGGTTGAAAATCCTTCCACCGGACGCACCGGGGTGCTGTTGGTCGTTACTAATTCTTCGATCTGTGAGTTTTGCAACCGCGGAATGGCGACGTCCACCAGGACCGCGTGCGATACGCCGGCATAGATATTGAGCGCGCCGCGCTCCTTCAGGATGGTGGCCGCGGAAGTCAATGTGCCTGCGGTCTCCGTCAGGTCGTCCACAAGGAGCACGTCGCATCCTTCCACATCGCCGATCACATACAGCGCCTTCGTCTCGGTGGCGCTCTTCCGCTGCTTCGCGACGATCGCCAGGTTCGCGCCGAGCGCCTGCGAATACGCCGACGCCATCTTGAGACCACCGACGTCAGGCGACACGACGACGGTTTTTCCGGTGAGCCGGGTGCGCAGGTACTTGATCAACACCGGCATCGAATAGAGATGGTCGACCGGAATATCGAAGAACCCCTGCACCTGCTGTGCATGTAGATCCATCGTGAGGACACGGTTGACGCCAGCGGCGTGCAGGAGATTGGCCACCAGCTTCGCGGTGATCGGCACGCGCGGCTTGTCTTTTCGATCCTGACGGGCGTAGCCGAAGAACGGGATTACCGCTGTGATTCGGTAGGCGCTCGCGCGTCGGGCAGCATCCACCATGATGAGCAGCTCCATGAGGTGCTCGTTCGTCGGCGGCGAAGTCGGCTGAATGATGAACACGTCGCGGCCGCGGATATTCTCCTCAATTTTGACGTAGGTCTCGCCGTCCGGGAAGGAGCTGATTGTCGCCGCGCCCAGCGGCGCTCCGATGGCGTTGCAGATCCGCTGCGCAAGATCCCGGTTCGCGGAGCCTGCAAAAATCTTCATCTCTGGTTCGCGAAGCGCCATAATCGAGGGGCGCTAACTTAGGCGCGCGGCTGGAGCATTGGCAATCGCTCATTGGCGTCCGAAGCAGCAAAAAAGCGGTTCCGGAATGCGTCGCGCATGCCGGTCGACGCCGCGCACGTCACGTTTGTAGGCGGGCGCTCCGCCTGCCCAGAATCAAAGCCGGGATCTGTGCCCCGTAGGTTCTTCGCAGCGTTTCCGAGGGGCCGCGAAAAAGCACCGCATCAGTTCGACCGCCAAGCGAAGCGCTCGCGCTACAAAGGAGAACCGGCGCCGCCGCCGGCAGCGATCATCACCTCGGTACGCAAACGGGGGCGACAGTCGCCTGTCGCCCCCGCCAAACAATTGGAGATAAACCTGAAAGAAAACTGACTGACTAACTTAGACCGTCGTCTGCTGCGCCATCTTGCGGCGGCGGAGGACGTTGGTCGCACCGACTGCCACCATCAGGCCGACGATCGGGAAGAAGGAGCTAAGCTCAGGAATCGGCGTGATGTTCTGCACGAGAGCGAACTCTTCGAAACCGCCCTGCGCGTCACCCTCAGCCTGGCCGAAAGCCGCGTAAAGGTAGACGAAGTCGCTCGGCGAGGTGCCGGCGAAGTTCGCGGTCGGGATGTAGATGTAGATGTCTCCGGAGCCGCTTCCGCTATTACGAGAGGCATCGATGATGACGCTGTTGTCACCACCGGCGTCGAGATCGTAGCGCAGCGTCCCGAGAGACGAGACATTCGAGGTGGTCTGGCTACCCTGCGCGGAGGTATAGAGCTGCAGCGAATCGAGTGTGATCAGCGACTTGCTTCCGTTCGGCTCGTTCACGTCGAGCAGGATTTGGAAGTAGGTGATGCCGTTCAGCGTCGTGGTCGTCGACTGAAGATCGGAGAACGTGATGTTGCGAGTGAAGTTCGGATCGGTTTTCTCATCGAACGCGGTCGGACGCCCGGAAGTATTGTAGCCCTGCTCCTCGCCCGCATTGCCGGTGCCCTGGATGCGCAGGAACGGATCGATCACGCCAGTGCCGGTCGGCTGCTGGAATATGACATCGAACCGGGCCCCGTTGATGGTGCCGCTGTCCGAGTTGCTGAGGTCAACAACCACGGCGTTGGCGGTGGAAGCAACGAGAGCGGCTGTGAGGCCGAGAGCGAAGATTGATTTACCCTTAAGCATTTTGTTTCTCCTGTGTCTGTTATCGATTTGGTTGGCTTTGATTTCCGTTTCCACAACTACTTGCAGTCACGGCGATCTCTTATGTTTTCGATAATTGTCATAATTGATTCGCACGGTCAATAACAAATTTCATGCCGTGAAAATCTTTTTGCGACACCGGGAGCCGTTCTACCCGGGTAACCACAGGCGTAGCAAGAAAAATGTGAGGTATTTGACAGAAATTCCAGCCTCTCGGTGGCATGGAAATTTTAGCTGCGCCGCGGCGGCGAAGGCGGATAGCACTGCGTGTGCCGCCGAAGGTTGTTTCTGTAAATACCAGATTTTCGCCGAACCCGCGGAGGAAGCGAGATCCTCAGACCTAACAGGAAAGCATGCGCAACGCCCTCGCCGCGATCTAAGGCCGCCCTACAATCGCGCAACAGTAGCGCCACGCGTTGTGAGATTTGGATGGCGTGCCGGTAAGGATTGCGCTGGATGGGCAACAGCTTCGGCCAGCTATGCTCACAATGGCCCGTAGCCGCCGCCGAGACTTGGACGCTTCCTCCGCCCGCACCGAATGCGGGGTTCTTCACCGTCGCGGGCTGCCGAAGATCGCGAGGTGGTGACG
>DATHXZ010000382.1:0-2446 GCA_035459405.1 Chthoniobacterales bacterium | reverse complement strand
AATATCTCCACGCGAGCGCTAGTTGGAACAGGCGACTCCGTTCAGATCGGCGGGTTCATCATCAGCGGCACCGCGTCGAAACCGGTGCTTGTGCGCGCAATCGGGCCTTCGTTGTCGGCACACGGGCTCGCAGCTTCGGAGACACTTCAGGACCCAAAGCTGGCACTGCACGATGCAGCCGGCGTGCTCCTTAGCAGCAACGACAACTGGCGCGACACGCAAGCCGCCGAAATCGCCGCCACCGGCGCCGCTCCGACACACGAACGCGAGGCGGCAATCATTGCCACACTTGAACCAGGCGTGTACACCGCCGTCGCTTCCGGCCAAGCTGCCGGTGCTGGTGTCGCCTTAGTCGAAGTGTACGACTTGCGTGTCGGCGGCGATTCCCGCCTCGCAAACATCAGCACGCGTGGCCATGTCGATGCCGGAAACAACGTGATGATTGCCGGCTTCATTCTGGGCGGCAGCGATCCTTCCACTGTTGTCCTGCGTGGCCTCGGACCCTCCCTTTCGCAAGCGCAAGTGCAGTCAACTCTGCGGGACCCGTTCCTTGCGGTCCACAATGCCTCCGGCGAGCTCGTGGCGGCGAACGACAGTTGGAAACAAACCCAGCAGGCGGAACTCGAAGCGATCGGGATGGGTTTGGCAGACGACTCCGAAGCTGCAGTCGTGACCACGCTGTCGTCCGGTACCTACACTGCGGTGCTGCGTGACGCTGCAGGCGGAACTGGCGTCGGTCTGGTAGAAGTTTACCGTCTGGAATGAATGCGTCGCGCCGGCCTTTTGCGCGACGACGATTACAGTCTGGCACGAAGCCGGTGTACTGGCGGTGATTAACGTTGAGCCTCGAAGGGTAGCGACATGACATCGTTGCCACAGTTTGGTAGTTGCAGACTGCCGCGCTTTGTCGTCGCGCTCGCCGCGCCGGCTGAACTTCGTCTGAACGGCGGACGGCGCGCAACTGTCTCTCGTGCGGCGGTGTTGCATCGCTAATGCCGCCGCCTATCGTAACCACACTTTCCGGAATGAAACGCATCCTTCCGCTGCTTGCTTTGCTGGCGAGCACGACCCCTGTTCTGGCGCAGACTCCGGCGTTGCCGGCGCCGGATCTGCCGCAGCCTACGTCGCTGCTCCACACCATCATGCAGGCGGGGCCAATCATCGTCCCGCTTTTCGTGCTGTCGGTGTTCTCGGTCATGATGGTGGTCGTCTACTTCCTTACCATCCGTCGCGGAGCGATCGTCTCCAGCGGCTACATGGCCACAGCCGATGCCCTGCTGCGCAAACGCGATTATCTTGGCCTGCTCGCCGTCTCGAATCGGCATGGCGAAGCCATCGCGCGGGTCGTGCAGAAGATGCTCGAATTCACGACCAAGAACCCGGGCGCTGATCATCAGCAGCTTCGCGAGATCGCCGAGACCGAGGGCACCCGCGTTTCATCGAATCTGAACAACAAGGTGATGTATCTTGCGGACATCGGGATGCTTGCGCCGCTCATCGGTCTGCTCGGCACCGTCATCGGCATCGTCCGTTCGTTCAGCGCGCTCGGCGCGAATCCCGGATCCGCGCGTTATCTCGAGTTGTCGAAAGGCGTCAGCGAAGCGCTCGTCAACACGGCTGGCGGTCTGGCGATCGGCATTCCGGCGCTTATCTTTTATGCGTTCTTCCGCGGTCGCGCGCAGCGTTTGATCTCGGAGTTGGAATCCGCAGTCACGCACGTGCTGGCGTTGATGTCGCTCCAATACAACAAGCGAAGCGAGCGCGCTCCGGTGCTGCTCGAGGATGAATTTTGAATGTAGAGGCGTTTGTGTGAAACGCCCCCGCCCCGCCCGGCGTTTGACACAAACGCCTCGACAGCCCATCTCGTCATGAACCTGCGCAAGAATGCCATGCCGCATCATCCCGGCATTCAGCTTGCTCCGTTGGTCGATGTCCTCCTCCTGCTGCTGATCTTCTTCCTCATGACATGGAACGCCGCGCGCAACGAAAACGAGCTCGACGTGAAGCTCCCGAGCGCGAGCGCGGCGAAGGAAAATGCCGCGCCCGCCGGCCCGGTAGTCGTGAACGTGAAGACTGACGGCACTGTCATCGTGAATCGCCGCACGCTGAACGCCTCCGAGCTCGCGGATCTGCTGCGCAACCTCGTGCAGCTCGACGCCCAGCAAGCCATCGTCATCCGGGGCGACGAGACAGGCGCGTACAAAAACGTCGTCGACGTCCTGAACATCTGCAGTCAGGCGGGTGTCTCGAACGTCGCATTCGCCACCGCAAAATGAACTCGCTGAGGAGCGCGACCAGCCTCGTTGGCCTGGTTGTGGTCTTCGCGACAGCCGATTTCGCGGCAGCGCAGCAGCGCCCAAGCGAGGTGCGCAAGGCGCAGCCGGTCACCGATCCACCAGTCGCCCGCGCACTGCCGGCCGATGCCCCACCGGCGGCTGCATCGCCG
>DATHXZ010000381.1:0-5676 GCA_035459405.1 Chthoniobacterales bacterium | reverse complement strand
GGTAGGGACGGCGCGCTGCGCCGTCCAGCACGCGTGGCGAAAGTTGTTGTTATGCGTCCATCCAAACCGCTGCGACACGCTTCGGGCGCCGCAACGCGGCGTCCCTACCGATGAACAACAACCAGGTAGCCGACCTCTTGCTGGAGCGACAGGTGCTCGAGCGCTCGCAAGTCGAAGACGTTTTGCAGGAGGCAAACCTCAACGGCAAAAGCATCGCCCAGACACTGGCCGACAACGGCTTCGTCGACCAGAGCGGCTTCTACCAACTGATCGCCGATTCGCTCGGGACGGAGTTCTTCGATCTCGCCGATCATGAGGTCGCTCCGGAAATTCTGCGTCTGATCCCCAGTGGACTTGCGCGGCTCCATCGCGCGCTGCCGCTCGCGGCCGACGAACACACCATCACGATCGCGCTGGTCGATCCGCTCGAGCCGCGCGCGGCGGAGGATCTGCGCTTCGCACTCGGCAAAGACACCCACGTGATCGTCGCCCCGACCGAGCAGGTCGAGGAGCGGATCAAGCGCTACTACGGAAGCGACACCTCCAGCATGGAGGACAGCCTCAAGCAGCTTGGGGAGGCGGGCGAAGAGTTGCTCACGCTGCAGGGCGACACCGACGCCGCCGATGTCGAGGCTGAGGCGAACGCGACCCCGATCATCCGATTCGTCGATCTCATCCTCTTCCAAGCCATCCAGGACCGCGCCAGCGACATCCACTTCGAGCCGTTCGAGCACGAATTCAAAATCCGATACCGCGTCGACGGCGCGCTCTATGAAATGGCGCCGCCGCCGCGCCACCTCGCGCTGCCCGTCATCTCGCGCGTGAAGGTGATGGCGAACATGAACATCGCCGAGCGCCGCCTGCCGCAGGACGGCCGGATCCAGAAAAGCATCGCGGGGCGCACGATTGACATGCGTGTCTCCACGCTGCCGACGCAGTTCGGAGAGAGCGTCGTCCTCCGCGTCCTCGACCGCTCGACCGTGAACCTCGACCTCGAGGCACTCGGCATGCCGGATTACATCCACGATTACATCATCGATGTGATCAACCGTCCGAATGGCATCTTCATCGTGACCGGCCCGACCGGTTCGGGAAAGACGACGACGCTCTATTCCTGCCTGCGCAAGATCAACACGACTGACTCGAAACTGCTCACCGCTGAAGAGCCGGTCGAGTATGACCTCGAAGGCGTGGTGCAGGTGCCGGTGAACGAAGGCATCGGCCTCTCGTTCGCGCGCGTGCTCCGGGCGTTCCTCCGGCAGGATCCCGATCGCATCATGGTCGGTGAGACGCGCGACCTCGAGACGGCGCAGATTGCCATCCAGGCGTCGCTCACCGGGCACCTCGTATTCACCACCGTGCACACGAACGATGCGCCCGGCGCGGTGACACGCCTGATCGCCATGGGCGTCGAACCTTTCCTCATCTCATCCACCCTGGACGCAGTGCTCGGCCAGCGATTGCTGCGTAGCATCTGCCCGAATTGCCGCACGACTTATCAGCCGAGCCAGGCATTCCTCGACCAGCTCGAGCTCTCGCGCCACGACATCGGCGCGAAGCATTTCTTCTACGGCAAGGGCTGCGAGCAGTGCAACAACACCGGCTACAAAGGACGTAAAGGCATTTACGAGCTGATGAAAATCACCGACCCGATCCGTGAGCTGATCAACCAGCGAGCACCCACCGTTGTCCTGAAACAGAAAGCGATCGAGCTCGGGATGGTGACGCTTCGGCAGGATGGATTGCGCAGCATCTTCGAGGGCGACACGACGATCGAAGAAGTGCTGAAGTATACGTGAGGGGAATGACGAATGACGAATGACGAAGGCCCTGCGTCATTGGTCATTGATTCGTCATCCGGCATTCGTCATTAGTCATTTCATCCCCATGCCGCGCTTCAATTACGTAGCTCTCGATTCACGCGGCGAGGAATCGACGGGGCTGATCGAGGCCGACTCCAGCAATGAAGCCATCGGTCACCTGCGGCAGGCCGGCTACTTCCCCACCAACGTCGACGAGGAGGGAAAAGGCGGTGGACGCGACGGGAAGGTGCGTAAGCAAAAAGCGAAAGCGCCGAAACCGGTCGCCGCCGCAACCACGTCACGCAAAGGCGGGATCGTCCTCTTCGAGCGGAAGACTGTTAAGCCTAAGACGATGATGGTCTTCACGCGCCAGCTCGCGACGCTGATCGACGCCGGGCTCCCGCTTCTGCGCGGACTTGCGGTGCTCGCGAAGCAGGAGCGCGATCCCGTTCTCAAAAAGACGATCGGCAATCTCTCCGATGCGGTGCAAGGCGGCAGCACGTTTTCCGAAGGGCTCGCGCAACACCCGCGGATCTTCAACGATCTCTACGTGAACATGGTCCGTGCCGGCGAGATCGGCGGCGTGCTTGAGCTGGTCCTCACCAGACTGGCGGAATTCCAGGAGAAGGCGCAGAAGATCAAGAACAAGGTCGTCGCAGCGATGGTCTACCCGATCATCGTGCTCGTGCTCGCGATCGCGATCATGGGCTTCCTGCTCGTCTTCATCGTGCCGCGTTTCGAGGCGATCTTTCAGGACATGCTCGGCGACAAGCCGCTGCCGGCGCTCACCCGGTTTGTCATCGGCGTGAGCAATGGCGTGAAAGATAACTGGATGTTCATCCTCGGCGGGGTGGTCCTCGCGATCGTCGGCATGCAGCTCGCCGGCAGGACGGTCGGCGGGCGCACGTTCATCGACCGGATCAAACTGCGGGCACCGCTCTTCGGCGATCTCATTCGCAAGACGGCGATCTCGCGGTTTTCACGGACCCTGGGCACATTAGTGACCAGCGGCGTTCCGATCCTCCAGGCCCTCAACATCACACGGGAGACCGCCGGCAATACTGTGATTGCAGGCGCCATCACGCAGGTGCACGACAGCGTGAAAGAAGGCGAGTCGATCGTGCAACCGCTCGAAGCGAGCGGCGCATTTCCGCCCATGGTCATCAGCATGATCGATGTCGGCGAAGAGACCGGCCAATTGCCGGAAATGCTGCTGAAGATCGCCGAAGTCTACGATGACGAGGTCGACAACTCCGTCGCGGGCCTCACGTCGATGCTCGAGCCGATCATGATCGTGTTCCTCGCGGTCGTCGTCGGCACGATCGTGATCGCGCTGTTCATGCCGCTGATCAGCATCATCAGCGGATTGCAGCAGCAGACGTGATGGGGGCATTCGGGCGGCGGTCGTCGGCGCTGGGGAGCACGGATTGCCAATCCGTGGTGCGCGGTTGCCAAACGCGCACGTCGACGGCCAACCGCGAGCGACGTTCGCGGATTAACCCTGCGCTGCCGAAAGTAGACTACCTTCGGCCACGAGATGGCATTCCGTGCTCCCCGGATCGTGCTGCTGCGTTTACGATCATCGAGCTGCTCATGGTTATGGCGATCATCATCGTGCTCGCGGGCCTGATCATCGGCACATCGGGCTACGTGCAGAAGAAAGGCGCACGCTCGCGAGCCGAAGCCGAGATCGCGGCGATATCGGCAGCGCTGGAGAGCTACAAGACGGACAATGGCGTTTATCCGCGCGAAGCCAGTTCGACCGATACATTAAATGCGCGCACGTCCGTCGACCCGACAAGCTACGGAAGTGCCAGCTTGTTTCTATATCGGTCGCTTTCAGGCACGGACGCGAGCGGCGCGCCTGTGCCGGGAGCGAAGTCTTATTTCAGCTTCAAACCACAGATGCAGAGCGGCACGCGGGGTGCGAACGGAAACGTCACGACCGTGACAGGTGTAAAGGATCCGTTCGGTAATCATTACGGCTACTCCACTGCAAACCAGGCGAACTCGGCGAACGGTTACAATCCGACGTTCGACCTTTGGAGCACCGCGAATAGCCCTAACGCCGCCCAGTGGATCAAAAACTGGTGACGCGCGTCAGCGCTGGTCGGTGTTAACGGTCACGATCACGCGCCGGTTTGGCTTCTGCCGGGCGATCTCCGCCTCAAACGCCATCGGGTCGTTCGGATTGAACGCGCGCGGCGGCACGATCAATTTCGCAGTGCCAAATCCCCTCGCCTGCACTTGCGCCGGGTTCACGCCGAGCACTTCGACCAAGTAGCGCGCGACGCTGTCGGCGCGGCGCTGGCTCAGCATCAGGTTGTATTCCGGCGATCCGAACGAATCGCTGTAGCCTTCAATTGTGAAGCGCGCCGCCGGGTTGCGCTTGATCAAAGTCGCCAGCTTCTGGAGCTCCGTCATCGCGCCCGGCTGCAGATCCGCGCTGTCGTATTCGTAAAGCGGATCGCTCGGGAGACGAATCGCGGTGCCCGAACCAAGCGGGCCTTTTTGCGAGAGCAGCGAATCAAGATCGCTGAAACCGGGCGCGCGCCCGCGATCCGGCCCGGCGCTATCGCCTGGGATTTTGTTGATCACGTTCGGGCGCTTGATCGTTGTGCTCGTTGCCAGCTCTGTGCCGGTGAGCGCGGGCTGCGGCCGCCCCGCGGTCGCCGAATCCTGCAGCAACGACTGCTCGCGCTTCGCATTCGGATTGTTCGCGAGCACCTGCGCGGTGCTGCGTTCGATCTCGTTCATGATCGACGTCGCGTTCGTCTGGTCGACACGCGGATTCTCCGGCAACACGTCACGCGTGTCGTCCGGCATCGCTGTGCTCGCGTGGATCTCGTCCAGCAGCTTGTCGAACGATTTCTTTTCGTCCGGTAATTGAACCTCTGTGTTATCCGGCTCCGGCTTTGCCGCTTGCGCAGATTGATCCACGCTCGGACGCTCGAGCTCCTTCAGATCGATTTTCTTGAGGTTGAACATCGCATCCTGGTCGCTCAAGCGGACCGCTGAATCCGGCGGCATGATCTGGGTGCGGTAAAAGTACGCGCAAAGAAGCGCATGCAGCGCAAGCGAGACGAGCAAGCCCACGAGCAGCCAATTGCGCTGCTGGCTGCCGGACCAAACCGAATCGTCAAACTCGTCTAAAGGCGCGGGTCTCGGTCTCATGTCGTGATAGAACGAACTGGCACGGGCCCTCGATTGTCAAACGGCCGGCCCGTGATCTTCGACAGGATCGGCGACCTAACTGTTCAACCGTGTTCGCTCGATGAACGCGCTTGCGGCGGTGCGGATTGCTGCCGCGACGTCGGCTTCCTGCTTCACGAACTTCGGCGTGAACCAGGGGAAGAGGCCGATCAGGTCGTGCGTGACCAGGATCTGGCCGTCGCAGTGTGGACCGGAGCCGATGCCGATCGTCGGAATTTCGATCGCGGCGGAGATTTGCCGCGCAGCCTCAGCGGCGACGATCTCGAGCACGACGGCAAAGGCACCCGCCGCCTGAACCGCGAGCGCGTCCTGCATCAGCGCTTCAGCTTCGGACGGCGTGCGGCCTTTCAGCTTATAGCCACCCTCCTCGCGGACACGCTGCGGCAACATGCCGATGTGCGCCATGAACGGAATGCCGCGGTCCACCACCGCCTCGATGCGCGCGGCGTGCGTCACACCACCTTCGAATTTCACCGCCTGTGCGCCGGCTTCGACAAGCGCGCGCGCTGTCGCCACGGCCTGTTGCGGCGTGTCGTAAGTGTGGATCGGCATGTCAGCGACGAGCAGCGCGCGATTCACGCCGCGAGCCGCCGCGCGCGTGTGATGCAGCATCTCGTCGAGCGTCACCTCCGTGGTGTCTTCGTAACCGAGCACGACCATT
>DATHXZ010000380.1:0-2233 GCA_035459405.1 Chthoniobacterales bacterium | reverse complement strand
GCGGAGCGCGCGCAGAGTGTCGCGGCCGCCCAAGAGAAAAGTCTCGGGCGGCGGAGACGCGCGTGGTCCAGGCGCGCGCGCAGCTCGGCGACGTCGAGGCGTAGCTGCGCGAAATGCGTGTTGTCGCGCCCTCGGAATGCGTGGTCGAAATCCTCAGCGTCAAAGTCGGAGACGTCCTGCCGCCGAATCGCGAAGTCGCCACTCTGATCCTGCCGAGTTACCTCTGGGTGCGCGTTTACGTCCCTCAGCCGTGGCTCGGCTATATCAAGCTCGGCGAGGAAGTGCAGGTGCGCGTCGATTCCTTCGGCAGCGCCGTCTTCCGCGGCGTCATCGAGCAGATCAATCGCCAGGCCGAGTTCACCCCGCGCAATGTGCAGACCGTCGAAGATCGAATCCGCCAGGTGTTCGGCGTTAAGATCCGGATCGAGAATCGCGACGACAAACTCCGTGCCGGGATGTCGGCTGACGTGACGTTCGCGAATGTGCCGAGGTAGGACATGCGTCCCGCTTGTCGCTCCGTCAACTCGCAACCGAGACGGTTGCACTACGATGATCGAGACGATGATCGAGTGCGACGGGCCGACGAAACGCTTAGGCACTTTTACCGCCGTCGAGAACGTTAGCTTCTCCGTCGAGCGCGGCTCGATCTTTGGCTTCCTCGGTCCGAACGGCTCCGGCAAATCGACGGTCATCCGCATGCTCTGCGGGATCTTCGAACCGACGAGCGGCACGGCGCGAATCGACCGGTCGCGATGTCATTCGTGACGGCGACGCGATCAAGGAGATGATCGGCTACATGTAGCAGAAGTTCTCACTCTATGACGAGCTGACGGTAAACGAAAACCTCATCTTCTCCGGCAAGCTCTACGGGTTGCGCAGCAAACAACTGCAGCAACGACGCGACGAGGTGATCGCGATCACACATCTCGAGCCGTATCTCGATCGGCGCGCCGCGCTGCTCTCCGGCGGCTGGCGGCAGCGCCTGGCGACGGCGTGTGCGTTGATGCACAAACCGGCCGTGCTGTTCCTTTACGAGCCGACGGCCGGGATCGATCCGGTCGCGCGGCGTGAGCTCTGGGATTTGCTCTTCGAGTTCTCGAGCCAGGGAATGACGCTCTTCGTCACGACCCACTACGTGGACGAAGCGGAACGCTGCTCGCACGTCGGCTACATCTACATGTCGAAGTTCATCGTCTGCGGCGAGCCGGACGACTTGAAGCGCATGCTGATGGCGCTGCTGCTTTTCGCGATTATGCGCTTCGTCTTCTTCGTACCGATCGCCGGGAGCATCACTGCGATGATCGTCGCGACAGTCGTCTACGTCTTCGCGTTGCTCAGCCTCGGCCTGCTCGTTGCGACGAAAGCCGAGAACCAGATGCAGGCGTTGCAAATGTCGATGGCGTTCATCCTGCCGAGCGTCTTTTTCTCCGGCTTCATCTTCCCGCGGGAGACGATGCCCTCGATCTTCTATGAGATCGGCGCGGTCATGCCGACGACCTACTTCATCGAGCTGATGCGCGGCATCATCCTGCGCGGCGCGACGTTCTTCGATTGCTGGCAATCGCTGGCGATCATGCCAGGCACGGCCGCGCTGCTCTTTTGCGTCTGCGCCTTGCATTTCCGCAAGAAGACCGGGTGACTTAAGCTCAGCCGTCGTAGCGCAGGCATCTTGCCTGTGAGGCCACCGGGCGTCTCGCCCGGTCATAGAGCGACCGTCGCGAAACTTCCAGCAGCGGGCTGCGAAGCCAACTGGCGCTCCCCAGGCAGGACGCCAGCGCTACGACGGTAGCAACACTTGCGTCACGTGATATGTTCCCCCGCACATGGAGATCATTCCGCGTTCGCTAGATCGACCGGGGGGCGTGCACGTCCACCCGGTGCGCTTCGGCCTCGGCCTCATCGGCGGCATCGGCATCATCGTCACGCTTTTCGCGCTGCTTTTCGGCTTTACCACTATCCCGACGAACTCCGTTGGCGTGAAGACGCGCTTCGGCGCGTACTCGAGCACAGTTGAGCCGGGCCTCGCCTATGCGATTCCGTACGTCGATGACATCATCATCGTGCCGACGCAGCGGCTGCAGAAGCTCGAATTCGGCTTCGCCACGCGCGGCGCGACGAGTGAATTCCAAGGCGACGACGATCCCGACGACACCGAGACAATGATCACCGGCGACCTAAACACCGGCCTCGTGCCTTGGGTTGTGCAATACCGGATCACCGATCCGCGTGCGTA
>DATHXZ010000379.1:0-4981 GCA_035459405.1 Chthoniobacterales bacterium | reverse complement strand
TTCGATCGCCGCCTGCGGCTCGAATTCCGCCCAACGCCCGACGACGAGCGAAAGAACCATGCTTTTCTCCTGCGGGTTCTGCAGCCCTTCGGCGAATGCAAGCACCTGGCGCACATTGTTTGGATCGATGGAATCGGCGAGCTTGCTGAAGGTGGCGTAAGTGCGCCGGCCGCCCGGACGTGCGAGAGCGGCTTTCATGCGATCGATGATGTTGCCGCTGGTGGGCGCGGCTTCAGGTTCTTCTGCTTCAGCAGCCAGGCTGCGGACGATCGGCGTGGGCGTCGTGCGCGGCGCATTCGTCGGTCCAGCTGGCCGCAAGGATGTCGTGGAAGCGCTCGCGTGAGTCGGTGAAGAGACCGGCGCCAAAGTCGTGTAATGGCCGATCGCCACGCCCGCGAGCAGTGCGGGAATGGCAATGCTGATCGGCAAAATGAATCGCTTCACGTCATTCATTTAGATTGGGAGTGGAATATGTTCAAGTGATCGTATGTCGCTGCCGGACAGCAGTGTGAAAGCTCGGCGCCTCCTACGGCAGCGCCACCGCTAAATGATCTTTACCGGGCAATCCGGCAGCGCCTTCAGAAACGCCCGGCCATACGGCTTCGTCACGATCCGGTTGTCCAGGATGACGACGATGCCCTTGTCGCTCTTCGTGCGGATCAAGCGCCCGACGCCTTGCCGCAGTTTCAGGATCGCTTCCGGCAGCGAATACTCCGTGAACGCGTCGCCGCCGCGCTCCTGGATTAATTCGAGCTTCGCCTCGATCAGCGGGTGATCGGGCACGGCAAAAGGTAACCGCGTGATGATCACGTTCGACAGTGCGTCGCCCGGCACGTCCACGCCCATCCAGAAGCTGTCGGTGCCGAAGAGCACGCTCCGCTCCGTGTTCTTGAATCGCTCGAGCAACTGCCCACGCGGCGCGCCTTGCCCCTGCACGAGCAGGTTCATGTCTTTCCTCTCGAAGAATTCGGTCATCTCCTCGGCCACCTGCTGCATGCCGCGGTAGCTAGTGAAGAGCACAAATGCGCGACCGTCGGTTTGCTCGACAAAATGCCCGACCCAATGCGCCAGCGCTTCGTGGTAACGCGCGTCGCGTGGATCCGGCATTTTCTGCACGACGAACAGCTTCATCTGCTCGCGAAAATCGAACGGACTGCCGAGCTGCAGCGGGTCGGCATCGATCGCGCCGATTCGGCGGCGAAAATACGCCAGATCAGGCTGACCGACGGCGAGCGTGGCGCTCGTCATGACACAACAGCAATCCTCACGGAAGATCATCCGGCGAAGCACCGGCGCGATGTCGATCGGCGCGGCGTTGAGGGACAGGAACTGTGCTGTCTTTCCAGTGCGCTCGATCCAGTAAACGTGCGCCTCCGCACTCTGCTCCAGGAAGGTGACAATGCCGGCGCGTGCGTCGCGAATGCGTCTGCCCAGTTCCTGCAACTCCGCCTTCAGGAATTCGTCTTCGGTGCGTTTCACCACCTCGATGATGCGCGCCTGCAACGCGAGCAACCGCGCGCTGATCGTGTCGCTGACAAAGTCCGCCTGCCGCACCCGCACTTCGCGGCCTTTCCGGAAATCAGCGCGCTCGCCGATTGCATCGAAGAACCGGTCGACCTCATCGACGAGCGAAGCGGCCAGCGTCACTCCCGCCGCGTCGCGCGTCACGGTAAACAGACCCTTCTTCGTCCGCGCGTTGTAGAGCCGCTGAATCGTTGCCCGCAGCCCGTATTGCGAGATACTGATGCCGATCTGGCGCGATGCGACCTGCTCGACGGTGTGTGCCTCATCGAAAATGATGAAGTCGTTCGGGAACAGGAAACCGCTCTCGCGTTCCTCCTGCTCGTCCGGTGTGCCCAGGAGCATGAAAAGCAATGTGTGATTCGCCACGATCACATCCGCGGCGAGCAGTCGCTTGCGAGCTTGCTGGAAGAAGCAATTGCCTGCCTGGCCGCAGCTCTTCGTCGTGCAGATATGAGCCTCGCTGCATACCTGACCCCAGACCTTCGCATCAGGCTCCAGCGCGAGGTCGCTGAGAGACCCATCCGTTGTCGTGCGCGCCCAATCGGCAATCCGCATCAGCTCGGCTTGCTCGGACGTGGTGAACAGCTCGCCGGCTTGCTGCATCGCACGCTCGAGCCGTCGCGGGCAGAGGTAATTCTGCCGGCCTTTCATGAGCGCCGCTTCAAACTCGACGGGCAGTATTTTTTTCAGGATCGGGATGTCCTTGTAGAGCAGCTGCTCCTGCAGATTGATCGTGTGGGTCGAGATGATCGCCTTCTTCGACGGCGCGATCGCGAACAGGATCGACGGCACAAGATACGCGATCGACTTGCCGACCCCGGTGCCGGCTTCGACCACGAGGTGCTGCTCATTCTCGAGCGCCTCGGCGACTGCGACTGCCATCTGCTGTTGCTCGGCGCGGTACTCGAAGTTCTTTGCCTTCGCGAGTAGGCCCGTTTGCGAGAAGATCGAGCGCACCTGCTCGACAAACTCGCTCCCGATGTTCTCCTGCAACGCGATCATTTATCTGTTCGGATTGTGGACGCGGAATTTTGCGTACTGTCTACGCCAGCGCGAAAGTGCGCGCTCGGCTTCCGTTTAGCCGGGCAGATTGACGAATCCTCATAACAACATCCCGCTGTGAAACTGCTCGATCGATACGTGCTCCGCACATTTTTGCGTGCCTATGCGTATTGCATCGCGGCGTTCGTTTCCATCTGGCTCATTTTCGACATCAGCGACAACCTGTCGACGTTCCTCGACGACCGCGTCTCGCTTTTGCTTGTGACGCGCTATTATCTCACGCAGTTGCCGCAAATCTTCGTGATTCTTCTGCCGGTCTCGCTCCTGCTGGCGCTGTTATTTTCGCTCGGCCGCATGTCGCGCAGAAATGAAATCGTCTCGATGCTCACCGCGGGCGTCAGCATCCCGCGGCTGATCCTGCCACTCGTCGCGATGGGCTTCTTTACCGCACTGGTGAGTGGCGTGCTGAACTATTCGCTGGCGCCGAAAGCCGAGCTAACGCGAAGAACGTTCTTCGAAGACGCGCGCAACAGGGGCCGCGAGCCGGGCTTGATTAGCGGGCAGATTTTCCGAAACCGGGCGGAGGCGCGCACCTGGTTCATTCAGCACTTTCGTCCGGAGCGGAATGAATACATCACAGTACAGGTCCTGCAGCAGGATGAGCACGAAAACGTGAAGAAGAACTACATGGCGACGCGCGCCTACTATCACCCTGATAAACACGCCTGGGAGTTGCAGCTCGTGAAGGTGGTCACCTATGACGCAGGAGGGAACATTGTCGATGACGTCACGACGGAATCGTTGATGATGACGCAGTGGAGCGAAACGCCTTTCCGCCTCACGAGCTCCACGATGCGTGCTGAACACCTCAGTCTCGGAGAGCTGCACAATTACCTGAACTTCAACGCGGACTTTCCGCCGAGCTTGCTCGCGCCGTTCTCGACCCATTTCCAGTACCGCATCGCGCTGCCATGGACGTGCGTGATCGTTGTCTTTCTGGCGGCGCCGCTTGCGATCGTCTTCTCCCGCCGCGGCATCCTTTCCAGCGTCGCGGCAGCCATCGGATTGGTCTTTGCCATGAACTTCCTCACGCACTTGTTTCTCGCACTGGGGGAAGGCGCCCGGATTCCGCCATGGGCGGCGGCTTGGGGGCCAAACATTGTCTTCGCGAGCGTCGGTTTTCTGCTCCTCTACATTCGCTCGACAAACCGCGACGCACGGTCGCTGAACCCGTTTGCCTGGAGGCGCGCGGCCATCGGATGAATCCGCTCGCGAACGATTGGCCAATCAAGCATCGTGCCGACGCCTGCGCGATGACCCAGCGGCCGTTCGTGCCCGGCGAGCAGTTCTATACCTTGCTCTTTCGCGATGGGAACGGCTTCCGACGCGAAGACCTCAGCGAAGAAGCATGGGCCTCGCGAAACGAAAACATCCGCCCGTTCTCGTTCTGGAAAACCCGTTACGAGCCTCCGCCAGAGACGCCTGCGGAACCGCTGGCGAAAGAGAATGCCGAGGAACTGCTGCGCCGTCTCCTCGCCGAGAACCGCCAGCCGAATGCCTGCTACGTGCTCGCCGCCATGCTGGAGCGCAAGCGCGTCTTGAAACCGATCAAACACGAACAGACTGATGGCGTCCGTGTGCTCGTCTACGAGCATGCCAAGAACGGCGACGTCTTCATCGTGCCTGATGTGCAGCTGCGGCTCGATGAGCTTGAGTCGGTGCAGAACGAAGTGGCGCAACTGCTGAAGAACGCTGCACCCGTATGACCGCCGCACTTCCGTGGTTCGGAGAGGGGAAGTTCCCGCTCTACCTCGCGCCGATGGCCGGCGTGTCGGATAAGATCTTTCGCCAGCTGTGCAAGGAACGCGGCGCTGACGTGCTCGTCACCGAATTCGTTTCGGCCGAGGGCGTGTTCCGCCGCAATGAACGAACGCGCGAGTATCTCGATTTTGATGAATGCGAGCGTCCGCTCGGCGTGCAGCTATTTGGCGGCCACGCCGGGCACATGGCGGAAGCGGCGCGCCACGTGATCGACTGGGTGCGGCCAGATTTCATCGATCTGAACTTCGGTTGCCCGGTCAACAAAGTGGTCGCGAAGAACGGCGGCTCGGCGTTGTTGAAGGACTGTCCGACGCTCGCGTCGGTCGCCCGTGCGGTTGTTCGCGCGGTCGCACCTGTCCCGGTCACCGCGAAGATTCGCATCGGCTGGTCGGCGGAAACGATCAACGCGCCGAGCGTCGCGCGCATTCTCGAGGACGTCGGCATCGCGGCGATCGCGGTGCATGGACGCACGCGCGAGCAGGGCTACTCCGGTGCGGCCGATTGGAATGTGATCGGCGAAGTCGCTGCGGCGGTGAGCGTCCCCGTGATCGGCAATGGCGACATCACCTGCGCGGCTGACGTCGCCAGGCGCCGCGTGGAGACCGGCATCTCGGGCGTGATGATTGGCCGCGCC
>DATHXZ010000378.1:0-2653 GCA_035459405.1 Chthoniobacterales bacterium | reverse complement strand
GATGCGTATAGCTGAAGCGCGGCGCAGGCACATCGCCATGCTGGATCTCGCACAAGGAGAAATCGATCGACCGGCGGCTAATCCGACAAGGCGTGCCGGTTTTGAACCGCCCCACTTCGAAGCCGAAGGCTCGCAAGCTGTCGCTCAATGTCGACGTGGTATCGGCCATTCGACCGCCGGGCTTCGTGTGAGATCCGACATGGAGCAATCCGCGGAGGAACGTGCCGGACGTAATAACAAGCGCACCGCAGGAGATCTCCAGCCCAACATCCGTCGCCACACCAGCAACCTGGTCGTCACGCACCAGCAACGACTGCACGGTTGCTTGCTTAAGATCGATGCCTTCGGTGCGCTCGATGACGGCTTTCGCGCGGAACTGATAAGCCTTCTTGTCGCACTGCGCGCGCGGCGCACGGACACTCGGCCCTTTTGTGCGATTCAGCAGTCGAAACTGAATCCCGCTTGCGTCGGAGTTCTCACCCATGAAGCCACCGAGCGCGTCAATCTCACGCACGATGTGTCCTTTCGCCAGCCCGCCGATTGCGGGGTTGCAGGACATCTGTCCGACGGTGTCCAGGTTCTGCGTGAGCAAAGCGACGGAAGCGCCGAGTCTCGCGGCGGCAAGCGCAGCCTCGATGCCGGCGTGGCCGCTGCCCACGACTACGACATCATATTCGCTCGCTGATCCGCCCATGTTCCACGTGGAACTATCCGACGATCCCTTGCCGCGGCTTCGGGAAAAGCGTGCTTAAGGCGAACTCCGCCGTCAGCCCGCTCACAGTCCGGCTGACAATCGGCAGATCGGGACAAAACTCAGCCAGAACCTGCCGGCACGCACCACAAGGCACGACCGGTTCCGCGGAGTCGGTCACAATCGCCAAGCCGTCGAACTCGCTCACGCCCGCCTGAACCGCCGATCCGACTGCCACGCGCTCCGCGCAGATCGTCAGTCCGTAAGACACATTCTCGACGTTACCGCCGGTGAAGATTTCGCCTGTTGCCGCGCGCAACGCAGCACCGACTTTGAAATTCGAATACGGAGCGTAGGCTTTAAGCCGCGCGTCAGCAGCCATTTGCACCAGGTCAAAGGCTTTCATACACGCTTGGTAGCCAACGTGTTATCGATCTGATACTCCACTGGTTCCGCTGCCGCGGAGTCACGTGTCGCTGTCTCCTCTGCTTCTTTCAACAGCCGCAGCGCAATGCGCCCAAGCAACAGCAAGACAATAACCGACGTCAGCAAACCTCCGCCCCAGATCAAGTACTCGACGAGATGCGGATGACTCTTGCCGCGCACGAGGTTCAATCCGAGCTGCCCGAGCGTGCCGAGATACGCATACAGGAATAGCCCTGGCGCCTGGCCGATCGCGACCCACAGCATGCAGGTGCGGAAGCGAATCGTCGTGAGCCCGTAAAGGTAGTTGAGCAGACTCGTGGGAAACAGCGGGTGCAGCTGACTCAGCAGGATGATTTTCCAACCCTCTCGTTCCACTGCTGGTTCCAACGCCTCCAGGGTCCGGTTCCGCATCAAACGCCGCCGCAGCCAACGCCGCCCGATCCAGCGGCTAATGTAGAACGAGATCGCCGCGCCTCCGACGTTACCGACAAGAATGATGAGGAAGCCCCACCAGAGGCCGAAGAAAAACCCCCCGCCGAGGCTGAGGAAGCCGCCCGGCAGCAGCAACACGTTGCAGCACGCATAGAGAAGCGGGTAACAGATCGCGCTCCACGCGCCCCAGCCCATCACGCGTTGCTGCACTGCGGCGAGCATGTCCGCGAGCGGAAAGAACCGCGACAGCACGAAGATCAATATGCTGACGAGCAGCAGTCCGCCGAATTGAACGTAGAGCGCGCGACGAACTTCGACCATTCGTCACACCATCGTCACTCACAACGCGCGCGCAAACTCCGCCAGCTCGACGGTCGCCTCGTATTGCAGGAATGGCGTGATCAGATACACGCCGGCATACTCCGCGAGTGCCGCCTCGGTCATCTCCTTCGCGAGCTTCAAACCGCGCGCGCGACCTTCTGCGCCTTCGCTCCCCGCCATCGCTGCTCGGACGCGATCGGAGACGAGGATGCCAGGCACCTCATTGTGCAGGAACTCCGCCTGGCGTCCGCTCAGCAATGGCCAGATGCCGACGAAGAGCGGAATGCCGAGATGCGCAGTGCGGCGCTTCGTTTCCGCGATCAGCTCCGCGTCGAACACAGGCTGCGTCATCGCGTACTGCGCGCCGGCCGCCACTTTGCGCTCGATCCGCTGCACCTGCGCGTCGAGGTTCTTCGCGTTCGGGTTGAACGTGCAACCGATCACGAATTCCGTCTTCGCCTTGAGCGGTTTGCCGGAATGCGTGAAGCCTCCGTTGAGCTGTTTCACGATCGCCATCAGCTCGATCGAGTTCACGTCGTAAACCGATTTCGCACCGGGATGATCGCCGACCCGCGCCGGGTCGCCCGTTAACGGCAGGACATGCCGCATCCCAAGCGCGGCCATGCCTAACAACTCGCTCTGCAAGCCAAGCACGTTGCGATCTCGGCAACTGATGTGCAGCAGCGGCGTGATGCCGAAGCGCTCTTTCAACATCGCCCCCACCGCGAGATTGCTCATGCGCAGGATGGCTAACGAGTTATCCGCCAGCGTGATCGCATCGCA
>DATHXZ010000377.1:0-1937 GCA_035459405.1 Chthoniobacterales bacterium | reverse complement strand
GCGAGGCCGCTCGCCGATTCACCTGAACATGCCATTGGCGCTGCAGAGACTCTTGAGCACGCTCCCGCTGCTGCTGGTTGCGGTCGCGGCATCGTTTGCTGCTACTGCGGCCGAGCAGACTCCCGCCGCGCTCGAGATCTTCGATGCTGCCCTCGCGAAATTCGAGGCTGATCGCGTCGCGCTGCGGAAGTGGCAATACCGGCAGACGCTGCGCACGCAGCAGTACGACAGCTCGGGCAAAGTGACCGCGAAGGGAGTGTGGGAGTCCATCGTCCGTCCGGGCGATCCGCGTTCGCTCGAGTACACGGCGGAAAGCATGGAAGGGCGGCTCTCGTTCTTCAAAGCTGGCGCGGAGGAACCGCGACCCGCCGCGCCATCGACCGCACCGTCGCCGAAAGCGAGGGCGCGCGCGGATCACGACGAGAAGAACCAGGCCGAATCCGCAGTCGAAGCCGTGCGCAAGTATAACCTGCGCGATCGCTACGTCTGGAAGCGCCTGCCGAACGACACCGCCTCGGGCGAGAGCGCATACGTCATCGCGTTCGAGCCGAAGCCGAACCAGAACACACGCACGCGCGAGGAGCGCTTCTTCGGGCAGCTCACCGGAAAGCTCTGGGTGAGTCGGAGCGATTACACGGTGCTAAGAGCGGAAGCGCGGTTACGAGCGCCCGCGCAGTTATTCTGGGTCATCGCGCGCGTGACGAAGTTCCGCGTGAACTACAACGTCGAGCCCGACACAGGCGCTGGTCGCCTGTTCCGGCGGAGCAAAGCCACTGCGCAGACAGTCGTCGCCTTTCCCTTCTACGAAGTGCGGCAGCGGCATTGGCTGACGATGGACCGCTACGAGCCGCGCACGCCGCATGGCAGCCACAGCGGCTCTGCCAGGCCTGCTCAGTGAGCGGCGAGATTGACGGCGGCTCTGCCGTGTGGACGATCAACATCTGCAATTCAGTGCCGCACGAGTAGTCAGTGAAAACCGGTTTCCTCGATAAGCTCATCGAGCGCCTCGGCCGCGTCGGGCCCGAGGATGTGCAGAATTATCTGCTCCAGCTCGCGCAGGAGAAGGGCCTCATCGAGACCGTCTTCAACTCGATCCAGGAAGGCATCATCGTGACCGACGCGAAGGGCCGCATCACCTACGTCAACGACGCGGCGTCCAACCTGTTCGGACTCGAGGCCGACAGCTCGATCGGCAAGCGCCTCGACGAACGGGTGCGCGGTCTCGATTGGGATGCGCTCTCGAATTCGACCGGCGCGATCAGCCGGGACATGGAGATCTTCTATCCGGCTAACAAGTTCATCAATTTCTACATCGTGCCGCTCCTGATCGAGCGGCGCGAAAAGCGAAGCCGCGCACGCTTCTCGCACGCGGAGCCGGTCGGCCACGCGATGATCCTGCGCGACATCACCGAGAGCCGGCGCTCGACCGAGAAGACGATCGAGTCGGAGCGCTTGAACGCGCTCACGCTGCTCGCCGCCGGTGTCGCGCACGAGATCGGGAATCCGTTGAATTCGCTCCACATCCATCTGCAGCTGATGGAGCGCAGCGTGCGCAAGCTTGCCGGGGAAGAGCGCGACGAGCTGCAGGAATCCATCGACATCGCGCGCTCCGAAATCAGCCGGCTCGATTCGATCGTCACGCAGTTCCTCCGCGCGATCAGGCCGTCGAAGCCGCAGCTGCATCCGGAGAACGTGAACACGATCGTCGAGGAAGCTGTGCGCTTCTTCACGCCGGAGATCCAGGACCGGGACATCGTCGTCGAGCAGGAGCTGCGCTCCGACCTGCCGTTGCTCGAGTTGGATCGCGACCAGATGAAGCAGGCGTTCTACAACATCATCAAGAACAGCTTCGAAGCGATCAAGCGCCGCGGGATCATGCGCATCCGCACGGACATGGACGGGACGCACGTGCTCGTGAGCTTCACCGATACCGGCGG
>DATHXZ010000376.1:0-6229 GCA_035459405.1 Chthoniobacterales bacterium | reverse complement strand
TTGCTCATCGCGAGCTTTGTTCGCCTCAGTCATCAGGATCCGGGGTTCAAGCCGGATAATCTCTGGATCGGCGGCATCGTCATGCCGCAGGCGCCGTACCCCGACATCGCGGCGCGGACACGGTTCGCGGATCGAATGATGAACGCCTTGCGCGCTGCGCCGGGCGTGCAGGATATCGCGATCAGCGGTCGCTTTCCGCTCGCCGGCGGCGCGGGGACGACACTCTACGCGCGCGCGGAAGGTGATGTCCCGCCTGTGGCCGAACGCCAGGGCGCGCCCGCGACCGATATCACACCAGGATGGCTCCGGACGCTCGGCATTCCACTCCTCGCCGGCCGCGATTTCAACGAACAGGACGCTCTCGACCGCCCGAACGTGATCCTCATCAGCTCCTCCGGCGCGAAGACGGTTTTCGGCAACGAAAACCCGATCGGCAAAACGTTGCTCATCACCAGCGGCAGTGTGCCGGTGGAAATCATCGGTGTGGTCGGTGACGTGCGCTCGACCCAGCTGAACCAGCACAACAAGATGGAATTCTACCGCCCATGGGCGCAGGAAAACTTCCCCTTCGTCACAGTGACGGTGCGCAGTCCGTTACCGCCGGATGCAGTGACGAAGCTGGTGGGAGGGACGCTCAAAAACGTCGATCCTGGTCTGGCGTTGATCCAGCCGCAGCCGGTCAGCGTGATCGTCGCCCAGGCGCTCGGACAGGCGAAGCTGATGATGGTGTTGCTGGGTGTGTTTGCCGGCGTTGCGCTCCTGCTCGCGACCGTCGGCATTTACGGCGCGGTCGCCTACACCGTTGAGCAACGCACCGGCGAAATCGGGGTCCGCATGGCGCTGGGCGCGCAAACCATGGACGTCGTGCGCCTCGTCCTGGCTCAAGGAATGACGCCTGTCATCCTTGGTCTCGTTGTCGGCATAGCCGCAGCCGTCGCTCTCGGTCGCCTGCTGACAACGCAGCTTTACGAGATCTCGCCGCACAATCCATTCTTGCTCGGGGCAACGGCAGGCGTTCTCGGCTTGGCTGCGCTCCTTGCCTGCCTGTTCCCGGCGCGCAAGGCCACGCTCCTCAATCCAGTGCAAGCGTTGCGCGCAGAATAGCTGTAGCCGGGGACGCTGTCCCCGGCCGGTCTCGCGCGCAGCAAAGTTGGACCTTCACCGCAGTCCGTCCGACGTTCGCGTCTGCCGATGGCTGCGCGTCGCCCAACCATTTACCTCATCGCGGGCTGCAACGGCGCGGGCAAGACCACCTTCGCGCTCGAATATCTCGCGCAGGAAGCAAACTGCCGCCGTTTCCTGAACGCCGACGAAATCGCGCGCGGCCTTTCGCCACTCGATCCCACGATCGCCGCGATGAAAGCCGGACGTCTGCTGCTGGCAGAAATCCGCTCTGCCATCGCACGCAAACAAACATTCGGTCTCGAAACGACGCTGAGTGGCCGAACGCACATCGCCCTCCTGCAGCGCGCCTGCGAGCGAGGCTACGACATCGAACTGCACTACCTCTGGCTCGCCTCACCCGCGGAAGCGCTGGAGCGTGTCCGTCAGCGCGTTCGCAAAGGCGGTCACAACGTTCCCGCTGCAGACGTCAGGCGACGCTACCATCGGGGACTGAAGAACCTGCTCAGCGACTACTTGCCAATGGCGACGCGCTGGATCGTCTGGGATGCCGGTCGCCTCCCGCCGCGAATGCTCGCAAACTCCTCGACCCATTCATCTGATCAGGTGAAGCTTGTGCTGCGGTCATGAAAAACGTTCGAGCAAAGCATCAGCCGAAAGGCAGAGGATCGAAGCCGGCGTTCGTCGCTCGCGCGGAAGCATCGATGCAGCGCGTAGCGCGCAAGCTGCGCGCTGAGCACCGCCGATTAAACCTGCCGCTGCTCGTCTGGCGCAACGGTGACGGGCGTAGCGCGATCCGGCGACCAGAGACGCTAAAAAAGAGCCACTAAAGCGAGGGCGCCTCGGTTTGCGATCGCCGCGCACGCCGCCAATTAGCGTAACCAAACAAGCCGGCAAACATGGAGAGCGGCGCCAGCGCCGCGGCTCCGGGAGGAGGAGAAGCACATGCCTCTTCATGCTACAGTCTCTCGTAGCAAGAGCCGAGCCCTTGCTGCTTGACCGCGCCTTTGGGATCTCAGCACGAGTCACAAAGGCATCCCCGCATCAGCACGAAGGGGATCTGCAAAGAACGGATGGCGGTCATATGAAAACCCGTTTTCTAACAGAGCTCTCTCGGTAGAAAGCCGCTCGGTGATTTGACTCAGATCCTCGAACAACCGCAGCGCCATTCGTGCGATTAGCGTCGCTAGGATCAACGAAAAATTTGGCCGCGTTGTCTCGAACAACTCTCGTCCGATACCAGTCGCGGCGACGTCCGGAAAGTCTTCGGGGTAGCTGAATTCGAAGAGATCATCCATTAGCCAATATTCGAGCCGATAATGGAGTTGATGTCTCTGGCGCGTGATATTCGCGATGTCGAGCATTGCGAGAAAATTAGCCCAATCAGCCGGCCAGACGTGGCAATTGGTCACGCGTATCACACGTTGGAAGAGCTGCCAAAGTTGACGGTGATCGAACAGCAACCCGAGGGTGTGGAACGGAATCTCCTCGAGAAAGGCGCCTGTGCTTTCAAGCCTCTGAGGTCGCACCCCGTGCATGTCTCGACAGATGTCGACTGCCGCGGAAACGTGACGGAACTCGGCAACGGTGACCCCAAGGAACGCCAACACAGCCCGGCCCGAGAAATACGCGCTCTGGTATGCCGATGATAATGACCACGTAGGATTCCCCTTTTGTATCTCTGCCTCACACGAGCCGAGCACGTGTAGCCCTTTGTGCAGCCAGTATACAGCTTCACGAAAGACTAGCTCCGGCACTTCGGTACGCGGCACATGCCGCGTCACCAACTTGTTCACCGGCATCTCAACACCGACGAGCACTTCATTATCAGCTACATAGTCCGACAGCGTAACCTGCGGACGACTCCCGGGTGGATCAATGAGCGGAATGAAGTCAGCCCATGAATTTCGAATCGGCTCCCAGCGCCGGGGGTTAAATGAGCGCTCGAAGTTCTGCCACGCCCGTTCATGTTGAACTTGCGCGCGACTCAACTCAGACCTTCAGCGTTCCGGAATCTTCGTCGACGGGCCCGACCGCACGCGCAATTGCGTCTGTTAGATCTTTCCCAGCGAGGATCTCAGCCGCACTGCCGGTGCCATACTTCTTCCAAGCGCTGAATTGAAAGTCGGAAATCAACTTCAGGGTAGCAACTACGTCACGGCGCGTGAACGAGTCGCGTGTCCGCGCAAGCGTCACATCGTGGATGCGTGGAAACGTGTTCATAACGCCGCCGAAGCCGATCGTGCGGAAGAATACGCTGTCAGTTTCCTCGTAATCTCTAGGGAAGACGTCGCTTAAAGCACCGTAATAGTTCTCAAGCATCGCACGTTGCTCGCGTTCGGTGCGTCCACGCAGTATTCCAGTTGTGCGATGCACAAGAGGCGAAATCTTCCGGACAAAATTCGTCAGCGATATTTGTCCCTTGGTTGGCGACTTCAATGCGACAATCCGATTGAAGAATGGACTGCTTTCATCAACTTTCATGGCATTCGCCAAGTCAACGGCCCGTTCCTTAGCAAGCTCCGCCTCATTTTTTTGCAAACTTTTAATCTCGGGCAACAAATCGAGGTACAGCGAAGTGGGCACCTTCTTCGCCTCGCGATTAATCGTTATGAACTGGCTGATCTGATCCTCGAGACTCAGATTTAGGAATCCAGTTACGACAACGCTGATGTCTTGGGTTGCCTCCGAAGCGCCAGCTAATCTGTGCTGCCCATCGATAACCCAACCGGCATCTTCGACTTCCTTAATCTCAATGAACTTCTGATCCGCAGAGAGCTTCGCCTTGTCAAAAGCGACAACAATATTCGTAGGAATCGGATTCCCATCGTCGATGAAGCGGGCGATCACGTTAGTGCGATTTGGAAGCAGAGCGCGCTGATACCCGGTGCGCTTATCCTCCTCACGCCGGTTAATCTTCACCAGCGCATAAAGTTCTTTCGCGGGGATCGTGAAGACCGCGATGTCGTAATTGCCTTGTCGTGCTGAGATACAGGGATAGCGCTTCATTTTACGGCGCAGTTCCACTCGCGTGGGACCCTCGTTAAGGGGCTATCAGGCGGTGGTTCGTAGACGGGTTTGTTGTCGGGCCGGTACGGAAGCGTTCCTTCGCCTGCAAGCCGCATGCGCTCCGCGGCTACCGAATGGTAAGACTCCTCGACCTCGGCACCAATAAACCCCCTGCCGGAAAAAATCGCAGCGGCTGCTGTCGTGCCGGATCCAGCATATGGATCGAGCACAAGATGGCCGGGCAACGTTAGCGCTTCGATCAAACGTTGAGCCAGTGCAATCGGAAATTGGCACGGGTGCCGTGTCTTCTCTACGTGATTCGCTTTTACGTTCGGAATATCCCAAACGTCGGACGGGTTCTTCCCTAAAGGATTTCCGCTGTACGCGCCCTTGTGCGGCCCTTTGTAGTGCTTCTTGCCGGGATACTTCTGCCTCACGCGCACTTTGTCCAAGTTGAAAACCCGTGTCTCGCCTTTAGTGAACCACAGGATTGTCTCGTGTCTGCCGCTGAACCGATCCGTGCTGTGTAGACCGTGGCCGAACGTCCAGATGATGCGATTCCGTAAATGGATCTCCGGGAATTTCGACAGGATCGCATACACTACGTAGTCGAGCGGCGTCACGATTCCGTCCGCGACGTGGTAGCCAACCTGCCAGCAGATGCTCCCGCCGGGCTTGGTCACTCGCACGATTTCCGGCAGAACAGTTTCGTGATCGGTTACGAATTCCGCTGCCTTCGTTTTATCTTCGTATGACTTGCCGATGCAGTACGGCGGCGACGTCAGCGTCAAATCTATCGTGTCAGCATCGATGCTGTCCAGAAGGTCGGCGCAATTTCCGAGAAACAGCGTGTGCTCGCTGTGTACCGATGTCTGGGGGCGCGGGATCGTCGACAATTCGCCGAGTGTTTAGATCCATTTTGACCAGTTTGCAAGCTGCCGTGAAATTCTCCTATTGACAATCTATACGAGTCTCGCCACACTCCCGTCTCATATAGATTATATATATGAGCTCACGTGATGATGATTCGAAGGCTGATCTTTTGCAGGGGACGCTCGATCTGCTGGTGCTGAAGGCGCTCTCCGCGCAGGCGCTGCACGGGCTCGGCGTTTCCAATCGCATCAACCAGATCACGAAGGGGACGTTCGATGTGAAGCCGGGGTCGCTTTTCCCCGCGCTGCATCGGATGGAGGAAGCCGGATGGCTCAGCTCCGAGTGGGGCGAATCGGAAAACAAGCGGCGCGCGAAATATTACAGCCTGACCAAAGCTGGACGGCGCCAGCTCGAGCACGAGGCCGAGGATTGGCAGCGCATCGCGATGGCGATGAGCAGCGCGCTGCAAGCGACGTGAGTCGGCGGCGGACAGAATTTTAACCGCGGATGACACGGATGTACACGGATGCAGAGACAGCATGCTTTCCCCATCCGTGTACATCCGCGCAATCCGTGGTTCGATCCCTCTTCTTCTCGACGTGTAAGCCGTCTGAGGACCGGGCGCTGCGATGACGACGCTGTTGTCCCGCACGGCCAGTCTGCTGCGCAATGTCACGCGGAAGCGACACATGGATCGCGACCTGACGGAGGAGATCAGCGCATACATGGCCATGTCAGTGGAGGACAAAATGAAACAAGGAATCACCGAAGAGGAGGCGCGCCGCGCCGCCGCGATGGAGTTGGGCGGCGTTGAGCAGGTGAAGGAAGAAGTGCGCGCCGGCCGCGCCGGCTCCGGGCTCGAGAGCTTCATCATGGATGTGCGCTACGGTATGCGTTCCCTGCTGAAGAAGCCGGGCTTCACCATCACGGCAGTCGTCGCGCTCGCGCTCGGGATCGGCGCGAACACCGCGATCTTCAGCGTGATCAATGGCGTGCTGCTGCGCTCCCTCTCCTACGCGAATCCGGAGAAGATCGTAATGGTTTGGGAGCACAAGGGACGGTCCGACAATCGCAAAAACGTGATCTCGCCCGCCAACTTCCTGGATTGGAAAAGCCAGAGCAAAACGCTCGAGCACTTGGCGGCCGTCGTGGGCAGGCCCGCAATCCTGACCGGCGTGCGAGAACCGGAAGAGATCAAGATCCAGTTCGTTTCGCGGGATTTCTT
>DATHXZ010000375.1:0-3226 GCA_035459405.1 Chthoniobacterales bacterium | reverse complement strand
TCAGCGATTTGAGAAAGCCGTTCGCCGAATGTCGGCTCCGACCATTCGCGCACTTTCGCCGGCGCCAGGACGGTCGCCGGGCTCGCCGTCGCCTGCGCTGCGGTCATGGTCGGGACAGCATTCGCAGCCTCGTCGCGATCGGGGTCGGGCGCGCTCGCGACTACCGGACGAGCAGCTGCTGGAGATGCGGTCGAAGCGACTGGCGTCTCGACACTCGGTGATGCGGCCGGCGCGTTCGCCAGAGTCGTCGATGCGGCTGGCGATTGCTCCGCACGGGAAGTGGTTGCTTCCATCCCAGGGATTGGCGCGCTCGCGATTGCAGCATGGGGCAGCGGGTCAGCGTTTTTCGCCGCCTCGTTCATCGCGAGGCTGAGGTTCGGAATCGGCGTGGGCTCGATACCCGGCGCGGCGTCGATCACCGGGCCAGCATCCGCTACCAGCGGCGCAGGCGAAGCAGCCATCGCGGGCATCTGCAGCCAGCCAAGATCGTAGAACGCATCCGAGAAGACGCCGTTCAAGGTGGGCGAGTAAATTTTGCGCGCGGAGGTGACCCAGTCGTTTGCTTTGGTCGCGTTGCCGTTTTTGAACTCCGAGGCCGCTTGCGCGTAGTAAAGCGCCGGCGTGTCGCCGGTGAACTGGAACTGCTCCATCATCTTCTGCGCGCGGCTGTCTTTGCCTTCGAGCAGCAGAGTGAGGAAAACCTTGAATTTGATCAGCTGTGCCGCCTGATCTTTGTCAGTGCCAGACGTGGTGGCGAAGAGCGCCTCGAAACGATCGCGCGCTTTGGTGTAGTCCTTCTTCTTGAACGGGACGACCGCGAGATTGTATTGCGCGTCGCGGAACTTCGGATCGGCCTTCGTCGCTTTGCGGAACTCGTTCTCCGCGCCGTCGAAGTCTTTCTGCTCCATCAGGATCTCGCCGCGGAGATTTAGGATCGGCGCCTGGTTCGGATCAGCCGCATCGGCGTCGTCAATCAGCTTTCGCGCTGCGGTGAGGTCACGCTGCTGAAGAGCCTGCTCCGCTTCCTCGAACTTCGCCTGCGCAAAGGCCTTCGTCTTCGCCGCGCGATCGGCCGCGGAATTCAACTCAATGGCGGCTCGTGTTTGTCCCGCCGGCTTCTCCAGCCAGCCGACTGAGTAGAGCGACTCGGCGAAAAGCTTGTTCAGTTGCGGCGAGAAACTCTTCTCCGCTTTCGTCAGCCACTCCTTCGCTTCGGGCTCGCTCTTCTTTTGCAACGCGAACGCCGCGTTCGCGTAATGCGCAGCCGGCGTGTCAGGCATCAGTTCGAACTTCGCGAGCATGGAATCCACCATGTTCTCCTTACCCTCGATGAGGTGGGTGATGAGAATCTTATACTGAATGAGCTGAGTCGCTTCGCCCTGCAGCTCGGATGCGTTTCCGGCGAGCAGTTCCTGGAATCGCTTGCGCGCCTCGGCCCAGTTCTTCTGCAGGAACGGCACCTCCGCGAGATTGAAACGAGCGTTCCAGAATTTCGGGTCAGCTGAGAGCGCCTTGCGCAGCGCGACCTCGGCCTTGTCGTACTCCTTTTGCCGCATGTGGATGACGCCGCGGAGGTTCTGCGATTCGGCGAGGTCCGGCTGGCGCGCGTCGATCGCGTCGAGATCTTTCAGCGCCTGCTCGTAGTTCCCGGCATCGAATTGTCGGAATGCCTTGTCATACATCGACTCCAGCTCTGTCTTCGACGGGGCGACGCTATTCGCGGCGAAAGAGCTGAGGACCAGAAGGGTGATCGTGGCGAGTTTCCGGATCTTCATGGCAGGTAGGATAGAACCGCTGGGGCATTCACATGACAAGCCTTTATTTGGCTGCCTCCCGCCCCGACAATCGGCTTTTGAGCAGAAATACGCCGGGGCTTCTTACGCGCGCCCGGGGTTCAGATTTCCGACAATCCGGAGCCCCTCGAGCGTGAGTCCCGGATGCACCGCTTCAATCTCCGGCAGAGTGCGCGCAATCAACTCAGCATACCCGCCGGTTGCCACGACCCGCACGTCCACGCCGCCAAACGCTTCCGCCCGAACTCGAGCAAGTATCTCGCGCACCAGGCCCCGGTAGCCGTAGATGGCGCCGGACATCATCGCCGCGCGCGTGGTCTTGCCGATCGCGCGCCGCGGCTCCTGCAGGCTGAGCTTCGGCAGCAATGCGGTCCTTTGATACAGGAATGTCGTCATCGATTCCAATCCTGGCGCGATCACTCCGCCCACGTAGTCGCCCGCTGCCGAGACCACGTCGAATGTCACCGCTGTTCCGAAATCGACGACAATAGCAGGGTATCCATACAACTGTGCGACTGCGGCCGCGTTCGCCAGGCGATCAGCGCCGATCGTCTCCGGCTTCGGGTAACGGACCCCGACGCCGAGCTTCGACTTCGCGCTGAGGAAGAGCACGCGGGCACCACTCGCAGCGCTGGAAACAACCTGGTTTTTCGCCGGCACAACTGACGAGACGATGAACGAACCGACGGATCGCGAACCGACAATTTCACGCAGTGCAGCTCTCGTTAGGCCGCGTGTTGGTATACGCGACGCACGGCCCACGCGATCTGCTGTCGCGAACGCCAGTTTGGTGAACGAATTGCTGATGTCGATCAGCAGGTAGTCGGTCTTACGTTCCGCGGTGGCGCGCATTTGCAGCAGCGCCAACACGCTGCCAGCCCAGCGGCTACATGGCAGGCTTCGAGGCGTCAAGCTTGCGACGCTTTCCGGCCGCGCGTAGCCTCGCCGCGTGAGGAGCCTGGTGCATCGTCCGCGCCGCCTGCGACGTTCGCCGGGCCTGCGTAACCTTGTCCGCGAAACGAAGCTCAGCGCGCACGATTTTGTCCTGCCACTTTTCGTGAGCGAGAAGATCGAAGGCCGACGCGCGATCGGCAGCATGCCCGGTGTCTTCCAGTTGTCGGTGCGTGATGCGGTTGATGAAGCGCGGCAGGCTTACGACCTCGGATTGCAAGCCGTCCTCCTCTTCGGAATCCCGGCTTTGAAAGACGACGATGCGACTGCCGCGTACGATGCGAATGGGATTGTGCAGCAGGCGGTCCGGGCGATCAAAGCCGAGTGCCCGCAGCTGGTGGTCATCACAGACGTTTGCCTCTGCGAGTACATGAGCCACGGCCACTGCGGCGTCACCCGGCGCGACGGCGACCACTTCCATGTGCTGAATGACGAAACGGTCGCACTGCTCGCGAAGACCGCGGTGTCGCATGCGGCGGCGG
>DATHXZ010000374.1:0-2724 GCA_035459405.1 Chthoniobacterales bacterium | reverse complement strand
CGACTTTGCGCGCGCGGCGGAGAATTGATCGGGCGGCACGGTTTCGTCGAGCGCGCGCGGAGGAGTCACTGCGTAGATGGCAGCTGCGGCCGCTGCGATCAAGAGCAGCCAGAGGATCAGCTTCAGCGCGGCGGAAGGGCGCTCCGGCTCGAGATCCACTACCGTGTTTTGCCCGGCCCCCAGAGCGCGCGACCTGGCGTTGCTCCGGTATGTTCGCCATCCTTCAACACGGGCGCACCGTTCACCAGCACGTGCTTCATGCCGACTGCATACTGGTGCGGCTGCTCGAACGTCGCACGATCGCCGATTGTCTTTGGATCGAACACCACGACGTCTGCGAACATGCCGCTCTTCAACGACCCACGGTCCTGCAGGCCGAGGTTTGATGCCGGCAGGCTCGTTAGGCGACGCACAGCTTCCTCAAGCGACATCAGTTTCTCTTCGCGCACATACTGGCCGAGCAAGCGCGCGAAGTTGCCGTAGGCCCGCGGATGCGGATTCGATTTCAGGAACACGCCTTCCGGCGCCTGCGATGCTTCGTCGGAGCCAAACGAGATCCACTTTTTCTTCACCTGCTTGCGCATGTTCTCTTCCGACATCAGGAAGTAAATCGTCGACACGCGCGAACGATCTTCGAGGATCAAATCCATCGCTGTATCGATCGGATCTTTGCCGCGCTCCTGCGCGATGGCGGCGAGCGATTTGCCGGTGAGCGGCTTGAGTGCTTCGTTTTTGAAGCCGACGAGCAGGATGCGATCAGGTGAGCCGGCGGCGAGGTAGAAATTCTCCCATTTGTCGGACGGCTGCTGGACTTCGGCCGCGATCTTTTTCCGCATCTCGGGATCCTCGAGTCGCTTGAAAAGCGCTTCGTAGCCGCCATCGAGTGTCCATGGTGGAAGGCAGGCGTCGAGCCCGGTGCCGCCGGCCGGATAGTTATACATGTTCGCGCTGATCGGCAGGCCTGCCGCGCGTGCTTTCTCGACCATGTCGAGCACGCGATCCATCTTCGGCCAATTAGCTTTGCCGGCGGCCTTCAGGTGGTAGATCTCGGCCGGGATTTTTGCTTGCCGGCTGATGCGCATCAGTTCTTCCACCGCTTCGATGAGCTGGTTCCCCTCGCTCCGCATGTGGGAGATGTATTTGCCTTTGTATTGCGCGGCGACTTTGCACAGCTCGATCAACTCCTCCGTCTTCGCATAGAACGCCGGCGCGTAGATGAGCGACGAGCCAATGCCGAGCGCGCCTTCTTCCATCGCGTCTCGCACCAGGGCGCGCATCTGCTCGAGCTGCTCCGGCGTTGGTGCCTTGTCCTCAAGCCCGATGACGTACTCGCGAACGGTCGTCGCGCCGAGAAATGAGGCGACGTTCTGGCTGACGCCCCGCTGCTCCAGATAACGGAGATACTCGGCAAGCGTGTTCCACTTGATCTCGAACTTGATGTCGCCCTGCTCCGCGATCGTGCGCTCCTTCATCCGATCGTTCAGCGGACCCATCGACCAGCCCTCGCCCATGATCTGCGTGGTGACGCCCTGACGGACTTCGCTCTGCGAACGGCCGTCCTGGATCAACGACTCCGTCGCCCACGAAAGCATGTTGATGAATCCCGGCGCAACCGCCAGGCCGGTGGCGTCGATCACGTCCGCCGCATTCTTCGCGTCCAGCGTGCCGATCGCGACGATGCGATCGCCACGGATGCCGACGTCCGTCAGCCGCGGCTTGCCGCCGCTGCCGTCGTAGACAGTGCCGCCTTTAATGATGCGGTCGAACCGTTCGCTTGTTGGGTTGGCCGGCGCAGCAATGGCCGTCCGCGTAGACAACGAAAGAGCGATGCTGACGGCCAGGAGGAATGCACGATGCAGAAACATATGCTCGTGGCTATCAAACGGGAGAAGCGATGTCACGCAGCGCCGCGCCGGCGAATCGGCGCGGGCGCAGGAGTCCATCGAGCTGCGTCATGCAGTTCAACGATGATGAAGAAGGCGAGCAGCGGTGCGAATGGATCAATGGCAGGTGACGTGCATCCGCCGATCAGATCACAGGTGCAAGCGGCTGCGGTCGTGCTGCTGCTCAGTGGAACAGCGTTCGTAGCGAGCGGGTGCTACGACGATCCGCATTACTACGGTCGTCGCGGCGTGCGAACTGGCTACTATGCGAGCTACGGAGGCCGAGGCGCATATTACGGCTGCGATCGATATCCATATGGCTATGGCTACGGTGCTGGAATCGGCATCGGCGTATCTTCCTACCGTTCACATCGTGGCTATTAACGTCGGCCGTACGACCCGCAGCACTGCGCCCGCGCAGGAGCAGGGCGCTCCTGTAGGCACGCAACCCGAGTGATTACAGCGCAGATCCGATGTGCTAAATGAACGCGTGCCCTCAGCGACGCGGGGCGCGTCAGATGCGATCCTTGTCGCGGACGACGGTCACGTCCGCACCAGAGCGGTAGGTCGTCCGGCTTACCCCTGTGATGATGCCCACGCCGAGCAGAATCACTGCGCCGATCACGACGTAGAGCGAAGGCGCGCCGGCCGTGATCGCCGCCCATGCGAGCCCGCCGATCAGGATGAGGAAGCCGATGATGTAGATGACGAAACGCATAACTGCTGCTCTTCGCTGAGTATTCGCCGAGCAGCATCGCTCTGGACGTAAACAGGCCGGGTGACACGGAAGGGCCAGCGGCACCGGTTCCCCTTAAGCGGACAACACATCGCTGTGCGCGTC